>NZ_AP022304.1:0-11158 GCF_014169935.1 Acinetobacter sp. BEC1-S18-ESBL-01 | reverse complement strand
TCGATAAACCTAGTTTTATGGGTCGATAAACCTAGTTTTATGGGTCGATAAACCTAGTTTTATGGGTCGATAAACCTAGTTTTATTAACTCTAAAACTATTATGAATAAAGGGTTACAGCTTACTTAAAAGCATTTAAAAGATTAAAAATAATTAAAAGCCCAGGTAAAGAAAAATTGCCCTTGGTTTTCGCTTCGCTCAAACTCTATTGAACTTCGCTTTCGCTCAGTTCGTCGGGGCAATTTTTTGGTGAGCACTTACGTGACTTTAAAAAAGCAAAAGCAACTCGGAATTCGCTACGCTCATAAAACTTTTTTACTCGCTACGCTCGATCTAGACTCAAATTTCTACAACTTTTCCATGCTTATTTAGGTTTCACAGCCTAAAAAGCGGTTTTTCAGGGAGTCTAGGCAAAATTTTCCAAGGATCGCTCGTAGACACTCGCTTTGTTCTTATCGGTAAAATCAAATGATCTCCAAAATACTCTAATTTGCGTTTAGAGCACTCTAATTTTTTTATTGATGGGGAATATAGGTTTAGGCTAAAAAAGGCATATACGGCTTCAACAGTGTATTTAAACCCTATTATTTGAGTCAATCTAAGCTTTATTGAAAGGATTCCTTGGATCTTCTTTGGCTTGCTTAATCAATTTCTCCATTTCATATAGCGATTTAGCCGATAAAATATCTGTTTTTCTATTTTGATCCAGGCTAAATGCATTGTTCTTTTCTGCTCCGGATTGTGCCTGCTTAAATAAATCGAGCATTCGATCTAAATCTTCGTTTGAATTTGATCGCTCTAAACCGCTTTGTTCCAATAAGTTTAAATATAGTGATCCGATAAAATATTTAATGTGGTCTTGCTGTTTTCTTAAAGATTTACTAAGGGGGGCCTGGTTATATTTCTCAGGGTTTAAAACTCGTTCGACCTTCGCTGTAATATTCTTTTCAGAAGTCTGATTTCTTTTAATTTTTAAAACTTCATTTAATGCATCATGCATTGCAAAGTAAGCATCAATATCTGTTTTTTTACTTAATTCTAGAATATTCAATTCTAATTTTTTTAATTTCTGTGGCTCGGTTTTTTGGATCAGTCGTAATTGAACTATACGTTTATTATAAGTATTGCGCTCATAACGACATCGTTGAATAAGTTTTAAATCTTCTTCATTCAGTTGTTTCATTGATTCTCGTTCAGAAATCATTGCTAAAAAAGCATCTTGCATTCGTCTTTTAAACGGCAGCGCTCGAATATGTTTATCCAAATCGATGATTTCTTGTTGTGTTAAGGCAAATGTTTTTCTACCGGCCAAAGCGGATTTCCTGATTTTGGGTATCTAAATTGATGTTAGCGGAATTCTGATGGTGTTGAAACAATATTTTATGTTATACATAAAATATTGTTTATCTCGTTTCCGTGTCTTTTTTTAACAATGATTGCTTTAGCAATCATTGTTAAAAAAAGACACTTCTACTCGCTCCTGCGGAGGCTACATAAACCACTGATTTAATTATTAAATTATGAGTTTTTCTTCGGGTTTTAACGGTATTTTTCTTAATGGTGAAAAAGTAAGCAATGTCTGCCGTTACAAGAAATGGGAAAGGGGTGCAACAAGGAAAACAGCGAATTTTAGACGAGTGCAACAAACTTTTTTGATGAAATATCGATGTTTGCAACAAGAAGAGACTGCTCTCTGCAACAAGAATTAGCCCCTTGTTACAAGAAAATTTGCTGTTTCGTTACACGTAATTTGTTTGAGGTGAACTGATGTTTTATTTAAATCTAAAGCATAATATTAAAAAAGAGCAGAGTTCTCTGAATGCATTCCATTATTTAACTCGGACGGCACATTTTGAAAATCAAAAAGACAATGAAAAATTAGAGTTTATGCGGTATGGAAATATGCCCAAATGGGCAGAAAATAAACCAAAACTTTTTTGGAAAAGTGCTGATCAATTTGAAATTTCCCGGGGAAGAACAAGCTCTACTTTAACCATTGCTTTACCAAAAGAGTTAATACTAGAACAACGAGCAGAATTGGTTCAGAAGTTAATAGATCAGTTTGCCGGACAATATCAATTTCCTTATACCGCAGTCATTCATAATCATCCCAGTGAAATTACTGGAGAGGATCAACCACATTTACATTTGATGTATTCAGAAAGAACAATTTCAGATGATATTGAACGACCACCAGAGCAGTTTTTTAAACAGTACCGGCCAAAAAATCCAACTCAAGGTGGTGCGCAAAAGTTAACAGCTGATGCATTAGGTTTTGGGCGAAATCAAATCAAAGTATTCCGTGAAAAAACTCAAGAATTAATGAATTTGTTTTTAGAAAAATATGCACCAACTAAAAAAGTAATGGTTTATGGTGTAGAAATTGAAGTGAAAAATCAGGTCAGTTGCCTATCTAATGACGATTTCAATCAAAAATTCGGGACCAAATTACAGGATGTACCACAAATCCCTCGTTGGAAACTTTATAGCGCTGATCCAATTATTCAGCTTGATGTTGAAGCTCAAAAAAACACAATTAAAAAAATTAGAAATCAGAACAATGCTGAACTTTATGGCAAGGAATATGATTTAGAAATATCTAGACGCCATGTGCTTACTCAGAAAAAAGATCCTGGCTTTAGCTTAGATTGATTTTTATAAGTGGAAAATTTGTGTTTTTTGAACATGGAATCTTGAAAAAACTTATCCATATTGTGAGTGATTTTTAGCCACAACATGGAAAATTTGTGTTTTTTAGGCTGCAATGATGGATAGATTGTGTTTTTGATTCAGGTCAATAAGGAAAACCTAGATTTTTGCCCATAAATGTAAAATCTAGGTTTTTCGCATAAGGTGTATTATGTTAATAATATAAATTTTTAAAAGCATATTGATTTAATAATAGAAAAATTATCAGAGTAGGGCATGTGTAAAGTAAACGTTCGATTATTAACCAATAATGATTAAAGATTTATATCTTGTATGTGTTAATTTTATTAACATATATATACGAAATTAATAATGCCTTAAGTGAAATAGTATGCTAGGTAAAAATCATCATTTTTTAAAAAAATTTTCGATCAGTGATGCTGCTATAGCGTATAAAAAACCTCGCTCGACTATACTTAAATATATAAAAAGCGGAGATTTCGAACTTGACTACAATAAATTGATTGAATACAGTCAGTTAGTTAGAAAATTTGGTGAACTTACTTACCCTATACAGGACGAAAGAGAGCAACAAATCAAAAAACTAAAAGATGAAGTTATGCATTTAAAAAAACAACTTAACTTTTTTAAATATACTTCAATCTCAAACAAAAATAGACTATTAATTTCTCATAAACATTCCATTTAACATAATAGAGCTTATACGAAATGCTTTTTAAAATCTCCTTGTTTTTCATATAGTTAAAAATTTTTCATCCCCCTAAAAAACCACAAAAAACCGACTGGGAAACAAGTCGGTTTCTTTTTAAGCAAAACTGTAACTTTTAGCCAATAAAATCGATCAAAAAACATTCGTTTTTCATTTTTTCCTGATTTCTCAATGGTCACACTTCACAAATAATCCCCAATTTCTGCGGACAACTCTTGGGATAAAATAGGCCAACTTTGTAAGCTAAAGCTTACAGAGATTTAAGGATTTTGCTGATTGGTAATCCAAGGTACTAGCCCTATTATGAATACATAAGGGAACTGGATGTCTCCAGACAACAAGAATAAGAAAATAGCGCAAGGAATGGGCAGCACGAGATCAGTAAGACGAGCACCCGATATGAAAAAGCCCGACAGGATGTCGGGCTTTTTTATTGCCATTTGCAAAGTTATTCAATCAGCTTTAATATATAGACTATAATCTATATTATGGTTGTAATATGTGGACAGTCATTACAACGGATCTGTTTAATGAATGGCTTGAACAGCAAGATGAAATAACACAAGAGAAAGTCTTAGCTGCGTTGGTTGTTCTGCAACTGCAAGGACCAAGTTTAGGTCGTCCCTTAGTAGATACCGTCTACGATTCTAAATTTACCAATATGAAGGAACTACGTGTTCAGCATCGAGGTAAACCATTAAGAGCATTTTTTGCATTCGATCCATTACGACAAGCAATTGTACTGTGTATTGGTGATAAGAGCGGTAAAAAGCGTTTTTATACAGAGATGCTAGCAATTGCAGATAAGCAATATGAACTTCATCTCTCAACATTAGGAGAATAATCTGATGGCTAAGACCCTACAAGAATTATTGGCTAATCGCTCTCCTGAGAGCCAAGCCCGTATTCAAAAAATGGCTGATGAATTGCTATTAGAAAATCAGCTTTACCTTATTCGTGAAGAACTCGAAATCTCTCAAAAAGAACTGGCTGAAACTTTGGGAATAAAACAGCCATCGCTTTCAGCAATAGAAAATCGTGGCAATGATCTTAAGATTTCAACCATGAAAAAGTATGTTGAAGCTATGGGAGGAAAGCTCCGTATTGATGTGGAACTTCCAACTGGGAAACATATAGGATTCAATGTATAGATATAGAAAAGTGAGTTTAAGCTCACTTTTTTCATTTGGTCTGATCAGTATGATATAAGTTATAAATCATTCAAAAGATAAAGGCTTATATATGACTGATAAAAAACAGAACGATCATCTAAATCTTGATGGAATCAACTCATCTTATAATGATGGTGATGGGCTAAGAATAAATAATCCTGAGGATTTCAGAAGTATTACCATATCTAATGGCTATTTCTCAAACAATAAAGGGAATGGAATTACTATTGGCTCACCGCAACAATCACCATTAGAAATCATTCTTACTCAATTAGCCCCAAAACTTCCAGATACTATTCAGCCTTATGAATTGGCATCAGTTATTCAAAACCTTCTGGAATCAACTAATCAAGAAGAAATATCTCAAAAATTAATGACTTCAGGCCTTAAAGAAAAATTTAAAGATCCTAATCTTTGGATATCTTTCAGTAGTTTATTGTTTTCATTAATTTTCCAATTTTCATCTAAATAGATTTATAGAGTTCAATTACTTAATTTGGAAACCCTAAAAAACTGAGTAAACATGAGTCAAAAAATATTACAGCGTTATGAACAACTACTAACCGATTCTGCTTCCATCAAAGCTATGACAAAAAAAGCTTACTCAGAATATAGCGGTAGCTATGATACTTTGGGTGATGAGGGGGATGCTCTTTATCTTGAATGGAAAGTTAAAGTTAAAAATCTATTATTACTATCATGTGGTGAACATTCTATTCATTACCGTGATTTTTTAGATGCTGAAGAAACACAGAGCTTTGATACTAATACTAGAATAATCAGTAGGTTAATTCCAATTTTAAAAGCATCGTATGATGATTTTAAAAATGGTTTTTTAACTTCTTTCAAGCAAATTGTTCAAGCTGAAGTTTTTGATAGTGAATTAGAACAAGCACGATCGCTGTTAAGTAGTGGTTATAAAAATTCAGCTGCTGTAATTGCTGGTGTAGTTCTAGAAACCGCAATTAAAGAACTATGTTTGAATAATGGAATAGAATTAGAGAAGAAAAAATTAACACGATTGAATGAAGACTTGGCAAAAGCGGGAGTTTATAACCCTCTACAGCAAAAACTAATTACAGCTATGGCTGATATTCGAAATAATGCGGCCCATGGAGATTATGATCAGTTTACAAAAGAAGATGTTCACAGGATGATCGAAGATATCGAAAGATTTCTACTAGCTTACTCTTCGTAAGACTGTCAGATTTACATAGAAAAAATTTAATTATTTAACATAAAATCTCTTATGCGAAGCAAAAATGGGAGTCTATAGCTCCCATTTTCATCAATGATTCTTAATATCTTCTAGCATTGCTTCACGCAGAATTTTATTCATGCGTGTCTGATAGCCTTTGCCTTGAGCCTTTAACCATGCAAGTACATCTGCATCTAGACGAACAGATGTTTGTTGCTTCACTGGACGATAAAATTGCCCATGGCGAACAGCATGACTCCAGTCGGTAATCTCAGGAATGTCAGATAGATCTAATTGTTCATCTGGTACAGTTCCTTTTGCAAGCAAGCGTTTAATTTCAGCATCTTGCTTGTCACTGAATTTTTCATTCAGTTCTTTGCGTGTATATCTAACCATGCTCATATTGATTGCGTTCCGCTTTAGTGACTTGCCTTGCACTAATGATTCGTATGATCTCACAGTCATCATCGTCAATGATTGTATGAGCCACCAATAACATCAGTACACCTTTAACCATACCGATCGTTTGCCAACGTTCTTCACCATTGGTATGTCGATCCTGGATTGAGATCCGTAAAGGATCTTCAAAAACGAGGCTTGCCGTTTCAAAAGATACATCATGTTTTTTCTGATTCTTTTGGTTTTTAGCCTCATCCCATTCGAAATACAGTTCCATAAAAAACATTCAAATTTGTATATACAATAATGTATCACAAATTTGTATCACTCAAGCTAATTGGAGTAATTTTTAGTCAAAATTATTGGCAAGAAGTATCAAACTTGCTCAAAAAAAATCCGCTTTGTTTCCAAAGCGGATTTTTGCGGTGGTTACGGGTGATGTAAAATAGTTAAGCATATGATTTTATTTAACTTATAAAAGACGATTTCGGATAACGCCCATTATGTTAAATGGGCATAAATCAATTCTAAAATTATCTATGATAATTCTTAGCTTTTACTTCAGTACTGCGTTTAGGGTGGATAGAAAAGGGGCTAGCTGCTATGATTGCCCCCGAAATCCTCCAAAATAGATATCTTTCTTAATATGACACTTACGCCACCATAAGTTTATTTACCTCTTAAATCAGTAAATAACTCATCACTGTCTAGTGATGTGGTGTAGTAGCTTGTGTGTCGTATATATCACATCACTAGCCTTTCTTAAAATTTAAAAAAATAGGCTATTTCATGTTATCCACTATTCGAGAACAATGGTTCTCTAATATTCGCGGGGATGTCCTTGCGGGTATTGTTGTCGCTTTGGCTCTAATTCCTGAAGCAATTGCCTTCTCTATTATTGCAGGTGTCGATCCTAAAGTCGGGTTATACGCTTCATTCTGTATTGCCGTGGTGATTGCTTTCGTAGGTGGTCGCCCTGGTATGATTTCTGGGGCAACCGGTGCCATGGCGTTATTAATGGTAACACTGGTTAAAGAGCATGGTCTGCAATACTTATTAGCAGCCACAATTTTGACAGGATTTATTCAAATCTTAGCCGGCTATCTAAAATTAGGTGCCTTGATGCGGTTTGTATCCAAGTCAGTTGTGATTGGCTTTGTGAATGCCCTGGCTATTCTAATTTTTATGGCTCAATTACCTGAACTCACTAATGTGACATGGCATGTCTATGCGATGACAATTGGTGGTTTAGCCATTATTTATCTATTCCCTTATATTCCAGTGATAGGGAAGCTTTTACCCTCTCCTCTCATCTGTATTGTCTTACTTACGCTCTTTGCCTTATTCATTGGTTTAGATGTAAGAACCGTCGGAGATATGGGGCAATTACCGGATACGCTTCCAATTTTCTTGCTTCCTGATATTCCTTTAAATCTTGAAACCTTAACGATTATTTTGCCTTATTCACTGGGATTAGCAGCCGTAGGTTTGCTTGAATCTATGATGACAGCAACGATTGTCGATGATTTAACAGATACCAATAGTGATAAAAACCGTGAGTGTAAAGGACAAGGCGTTGCCAATATTGCTTCAGGTTTCTTAGGCGGAATGGCAGGCTGTGCCATGATTGGTCAATCGATTATTAATGTGAAATCTGGTGGGGGTACCCGTTTATCTACATTTAGTGCAGGGGTCTTTCTGTTAATTATGGTGGTGTTTATCAGTGACTGGCTTAAAGCCATTCCAATGGCTGCACTGGTTGCTGTCATGATCATGGTAGCAATTGGAACATTTAACTGGGATTCACTACGCAATATCCGCCAATATCCCTTATCTAGCAATATTGTGATGATCGTTACAGTCATCGTGGTCGTTGCGACACATAATTTGGCTTATGGCGTATTAGTTGGTGTACTTCTTTCTGCATTATTTTTTGCCAACAAAATTGAACGCTACATGGCAATTCAGTCCGAATTTAATGAACCTGAAAATACCCGTACTTATACGGTAACAGGTCAAGTGTTCTTCAGCTCAGCAGATAAATTTACTTCTGCATTTGATTTCAAAGAAGCACTTTCAAAAGTTGTAATTGATGTTAGTCAGGCTCACTTTTGGGATGTTTCTGCGGTCGCTGCCGTAGATAAAGTGGTCATTAAGTTTAGACGTGAAGGAACAGAAGTCGAACTTATTGGAATGAATGAAGCCAGCAAAACCTTAGTCGATAAATTTGGCATCCATGATAAACCAGATGCATTAGATCGCTTAAATAGCCACTAAGAGGGATGAAAAATGTCAAAAATTATTGCATGTATTGATGGATCATTAGCAACAAATACCGTTTGTGATTATGCAGCTTGGTTTAGCGATAAACTTAGTTCACCGCTTAAGTTATTACATGTTATTGATAAGCCAAAAGCGAAAGCACCACAAGATTTAAGCGGTGCAATCGGCTTGGGAAGTCGAGAAACCTTGCTCAAAGAATTGGTTGAAATTGAAGAGCGTAAGGGGAAGATTGAACTAGAGCATGGCCAAATTCTTCTTCGGGAAGCAAAGAATTATCTATTGGAGAAGTTCTCTATTGATGCTCAAAGTTTTCAACGCCACGGCAGTCTTTTAGAGACAATCATGGGAATGGAAGAGGATATTCGTGTTCTTGTTATGGGTAAACATGGGGCTGAAACCGAGCATGATTCCAGTAAAGTTGGAACCCATATTGAAAATGTTGTTCGTGCACTTCATAAACCCGTATTAATAACATCTTCACCCTTTAGTCCACCTAAGTCTTTTTTAATTGCTTTTGATGGAAGTCCTACTGCACGTATTTGTGTAGACAAAATTGCAAATAGCCCTTTATTAAAAACCCTGACAGCTCATGTGGTATATGTTGGTAAGCCAAATAGTGATATGACATTACAAGTCACTTGGGCAAAAGAGCTACTTGCAAATAATGGTTTTGATGTAATTGATAGCATGCTTGACGGTGATGTTGAGAAATCTATATTGGATTATCAAGAAAAAAACGTTATTGATATGATTGTAATTGGTGCATATGGTCATTCAAAGATACGCCAGTTTTTTATTGGTAGTACGACGACCAAATTGTTATCAAGCTCTACAAAACCAGTATTATTATTAAGATAATTTTTAAAAGATAAAAGGATAGTTTTTAACTATCCCTTTTTTAGATTTTCTAAAATTAACATAATACACCTTATACGAAATGTGTTATAATTTTCCTTAGAAATCAACGCTGTAGTTTCTTTTTTGCCCAACCTCCCCAAGGTGGGCTTTTTTTTTATGATTTTTCACGTTCCACGCTTATTATTTAATCAAAGTTTCACGACTTTATTCATATTAATTAAACAATCGTGGTTAATCATAGGGTCTAAAAAAACGGCTCCAAAAGCCTCTTTTCTCAGGCTCTGGTTCAATGTGCTCTGGCACTGGAATCCACTTATTTTCCCTCCGCTCTGGAGTAGTCAATCCGTCATGTTTAGCTTCTGCTGTGTCAGGTTCGGGATCTGGTTTGGCTATGCTGGGTTGCACTAATTCTTGATCGGTAAACGTAGTCATATTAGGTTTTGGGGCTTCTAATAGGCGTTGCATCGTTTCAATTTGGTTCTGATAGAAAGATTCCCGATCTTTGGCATCATCAAGCTGGTTTTTCAGCATGTCTATCTGCTGTCTAAGTAGTAAAACTTCTGCCGAATTTGGACTGTCTATTTTTACAGGTTCTTTTACATCCTGTTTTTTGACAGGTTCCCCGAAAACACGGATAGCCTCGGCTAGATCGATCTTATTCTGGGAATTTTTACTTAAAATTCCTTTCTTTATGTTGTTGTAAATCGTTTGTCTATTGATATTGTAAAGCTTAGAAAGCTCGAGAACTGTAAGGCTTTTCATGTTGTAAATCTATGCCTAAACCTGTCAAAAGTTGTTGTCTATTAGACTGTCTAATAAACAAATGATCAAGTTTAAATTTTAGGCAGGTGCAAAGCCAACTTTTTGAAGATAAGGGAATAATTCTTGGAATTTTTGATAATCTTGGAGCATTTCTGCAATGCGTATAGCAAATTGTTGGAAGCTTTCGGTGCCTTCTGAATATTGCCCCATCTCAGGTAATTCAGAAAGTTTGTTGGCAAAGAGATGACGTTGTTTATCACTCATTTTGGTGAAAAGGGCTAATGTATCCGTTCCCTTAATTACTTTGTCAGAGTTGGTTTTTTTCTGCTTAAAACTGAAAGAAAAACCGGAAATTGAACGTCCTTTTTTATGTTGTTCATATTTAGCCGTTATATCGGTTAACTCATTTACTTGCTTGAGGGCAAAATCTAAAACATACGTTTTAAAATTACTCATTGTTTTGTATTGATGAGCTTCGACACCAAGTTGTTGTCTAAAGATCGATAGATCAAAAATTGGCGTTTTACCAGCAGATCTCCATTGAATTAATAACTCGTATAACCGAATAGCATAAGAGCTAGTTAATCTCGAAACCTGCTCCAATTCATATTTAGTAAAGTTTTCTTCCAGTCGAGTTATGAGTGGAACAATGTCTTGCGTGAAACGTAGGAAAACGATCCCGGATTGAGGTTCATATCCAATTTTATCGACCCAACGACAGTGAAAGCTACGATCCTTACCAGTCTTAGGATTAATGTCATGATACGTGACATAGCGATCAAACAAGCTTTTAGATGCATCCCGAAGCACGGTATAAGCAGTGTGTTTCTCGACATTAAAGGTATTGATATAACTACTTGCATGTACTTCTAAAAGGCTATTTTCAGTTATCCCGTGCCCTGTTTCCCGAGCTTCAGCAATGGCTAATAGGATCAGCCTTTGTTCAACTGTATCTAGGGTATAGCTAGCTTGAATTAAAGCATTATCCTTTACGATTAATTCACTCATTTCTAATAATAAATTTATAATTAAACTAGGTTGTACAATAGACTATTTTAATTGAATTGTAAATCGACTTAATTTGGGGTCGATAAACCTAGTTTTAAGG
>NZ_AP022303.1:0-88315 GCF_014169935.1 Acinetobacter sp. BEC1-S18-ESBL-01 | reverse complement strand
GTCCCATAAAAAAAACGCCAGCAAGGGGTTGCTGGCGTATAAAATGAATCTGCATTGACATGCAGGTATTGCCTAATTTATCAGGATTGATCCATATGTTGCATATCAAAATAACGATTTACAAAAACGAAATTAAAAAGCATCTCCCTGCCCTTATGAGTCTGCTCGGCACACTTATTTTTATGGCCGCATTCTTCGCGCTATCCGTTCACTTTAACGCTGCAATTGTCAAATGTCACTAAAAACTGACCCACTATTTGCATCTAAAATTGACCCACGTAGTTGTTAAAATATTACAGTCGTGAAACTCAATTAATTGATGGCTAACTCCTCCTGATCTATTTTGGTTTGTCGTGGTTTAGTTCGCTTTGTTGCAATTCCCTTGGTACTCGATTCTTTAAAGCGCCAAGACTCATTGCCTGTTTCGACGATATGACAATGATGCGTTACCCCCGCCAAAATAGATATCCATAGTGCGATATGTAGTTGCAGAGTGCCTAACAATATTACTATCTAGGAATATTTTCATGGCCATGCCTAACGAGGCTGTAGCGAAACTCCCAGCCGAATTTTACCCATTAAAGCGGTCCAAATAACAAACATATTTCATGCTGCTATTCAAATTCCAGCTCACTAAAGCGCAACAACTTCGCTACTTTTCAAATAGCCGCGCATCACCAAAAATAAAATATTTGTACTTCGAGTTTTGCTACAACTTCAACGAGTCTGTAGTAAAAGGAATCCGTAAAGACACTTATCCACAGCACTCTCTGTATTGATTAGTAGTAGGTTAAAAGCCACGCAAACGATTTTACATAATCGCCACTTATGAGTAGTGACGTAATTTTAATGTGTCTCGACCTATTTTGAGCCTTCCAGCTGCGTTCGGCCAGAAGCGGACGCCAGGGTGTGCCTTAAAATCCTGCTAAACCCCTCCCAGCTAGCTCCGCCAATTACCGGCGCCTCACTGCATACCAATTGGAAGTCTTATAGCCAAGCGTTTGAGTGCGATTGCTAATTGCTCGCAATAAAACTGTAACATTGAGTCGTTATGCTCACCTCATTATCTGATTTCGTAATCAAAAATAAAGATTGATTACAACAACGAGGGTCTGGCAGCAATGATTCAACTTCAAAATATTACCGTCCAGTACGGACAAATGATTGCGTTGCATCCAACTTCACTCACGTTTCAACAGGGACAGTTTTCAGTGTTGCTCGGTGCCTCTGGTGCAGGCAAATCAACAATGCTCCGTTGTCTTAACCTGATGCAAAAACCCACTAACGGCAATATAAACATTACAATGTTAGGTTCATTGTTGGACAAAAAAATATTGCAAGAGCATCGTCGGCGTACTGGCATGATATTCCAGCAGCATCAATTAATTGGTCGACTTTCTGTTTTGCAAAATGTGCTAATGGGTAGACTAGGTTATCACTCGACGCTTCGTACTCTTTTTCCTCTATCGAAGGAGGATCAATCTATTGGATTACACAGCCTTGACCGCGTTGGGCTACTTCACAAAGCACTCTCACGAGTGGATGAGTTAAGTGGCGGTCAGCAACAACGCGTGGGTATAGCTCGGGCATTAGCGCAGCGACCGGCACTTGTTTTGGCAGACGAGCCTGTGGCAAGCCTTGATCCAGCAACCGCCAACAAAGTCTTGGCGCTCTTACACCAGATATGCAAAGAAGACGGCATAACCGCTGTAGTCAGCCTACATCAAGTCGATCTCGCTAAACGCTATGCTGACCGAATCGTCGGTCTGGCTCATGGCAAGGTTGTGTTCGATGCAATACCAGCGGCTCTGACACAAACGCATGTAACTGAACTCTATGAACAAAAAGCGCAATTGAATTCAAACATTCCAAATATTACTCATAACCATTGTTTAACTTAAGAACTGAGGAGAAATAACCATGAAAAAGCTATTCGCTGTACTGGCTCTAATATTGTTTAGCCTCTTAGGTAGTGTCACATATGCCGCACCTAATCCTGACCCCGGCACATTAAAAGTTGCTCTCTTGCCTGATGAAAATGCATCAACCGTCATTAAAAATAATAAGCCTCTAGAGATGTATCTTGAAAAAGCTCTGGGCAAAAAGATTGAGCTTATTGTTACCACTGACTATTCATCAATGATTGAAGCAATGCGGTTCGGTCGTATTGATCTTGCATATTTTGGGCCCTTGTCTTATGTATTGGCCAAACAGAAAAGTAAGATTGAACCATTTGCAGCAATGCAACAAAAAGGCACAACAACTTATCAGTCAGTGCTAATTGTGAATAAGGCGGCGGGCATCAACAACATCACAGATATCAAGAAAAAAGCCGTTGCCTGGGGTGACAAGGCCTCTACATCCAGCCACCTGATCCCCAAATCAATGCTTGCTGATAAAGGATTATTTGCCGGAACGGATTACAAGGAGCATTTCGTAGGCGCTCACGATGCAGTGGCGATGGCAGTTCAGAATGGACACGCGCAGGCCGGTGGTCTGAGCAAGCCCATTTTCAAATCGCTCGTTCTGAGCGGCTTGATCGATCTAAACAAAGTGAAGGTCTTAGCGGAGTCAAAACCGTTTCCTCAGTACCCATGGGCTATGCGCTCTAACTTAAAACCAGAGCTTAAAGAAAAAATTCGTGCTGCCTTCCTCGATTTGAAAGATCCGAACGTGTTGAAACCATTCAAGGCTGAAGGATTCGGGCCTGTAACAGATAAGGATTACGATGTCGTGCGTGATTTAGGTAGTTTGCTAAAGCTAGATTTTTCCAAGTTCTAATTTTTTGAGGTCTCTACAATGAATACGAACTTCGAAGCCATATTGTCAGAGCAGCGCCAAAGCTGGAATCGAGTAGTTAGGTATGTGATATTGATTTTAGCTATTGTCGTCGGATGTTGGTATTACGTTGGTCTATTTGATGGTGAGCGTTTAGGCGAAGGCGTGCCAAGTCTTGTTAGTCTCATTGGTGAGATGTTCCCTCCCAACTTTAGTGAGTGGAGAGCATGGGTCAAGCCAGTGCTCGATACCTTAGCCATGAGTATTGCTGGAACCGCCATCGCTGTGCTTTTGTCCGTGCCCTTGGGTATTTTGGCTGCACGCAATACCAGTCCACATCCAGCGGTCTATCAGGCTGCGCGTGCTCTGTTAAATGTGTTGAGATCTGTTCCTGAGCTTATTATGGGTATAGTTTTCGTGGCAGCTGTCGGCTTTGGTGCACTGCCGGGTGTGTTGGCATTAGGCCTGCACTCAATCGGCATGATCGCTAAGTTTTTTGCGGAAGCGATTGAGCATACAGATCAAGCACCAGTTGAAGCTGCGCAGGCCGCAGGTTGCAGCCCGCTACAAGTGATATTTCATGGCATTTTTCCGCAAGTATTACCGCAAATGGCCGACACCGCGATTTATCGGTGGGAATACAATTTTCGCGCCTCAACGGTGATGGGAATGGTCGGTGCCGGCGGTATAGGTTTCGAGTTGATAGGATCGCTGCGTCTTATGCAATACCAAGAAGTATCCGCGATATTGCTGGTCATTCTTGGGATGGTGACGCTAGTTGATACATTCAGTTCATTCTTGCGTCGCAAGTTCAAGTAGCTAACCCATATAAAAAATCCGGTATACACATGAGGGTCCACATGAAACAAAAAATAGTTCTTACCCACTGGGTTCATCCTGAAATTATCGATTATTTACAATCTGTTGCGGATGTCGTTCCCAACATGACCCGCGATACTATGTCGCGCGCAGAATTGCTGGAGAGAGCAAAGGATGCTGACGCACTAATGGTATTCATGCCTGACAGTATCGATGATGATTTTCTTGCGTCCTGCCCTAAATTGAAGATTGTAGGTGCAGCACTCAAAGGCTATGACAACTTTGATGTCGATGCTTGTACCCGCCGTGGTATTTGGTTCAGCATCGTGCCGGACCTTCTGACCATCCCAACGGCGGAGCTGACAATTGGATTGCTTCTTGGCCTGACTCGCCATCTGGCCGAGGGGGATCGCCGTATCCGAACTCACGGATTTAACGGGTGGAGACCGGAACTATACGGAACGGGTTTAACAGGACGCACACTCGGAATCATCGGTATGGGTGCGGTCGGGCGAGCGATTGCGAAGCGCTTATCGAGTTTTGATATGCGGGTGCTTTATTGCGATGACATCGCCTTGAATCAAGAGCAGGAAAAGGCCTGGAATGCACGACAGGTGAGTCTCGATGAATTATTAAGTAGCAGTGACTTTGTTGTACCTATGCTGCCAATGACGCCGCAAACTTTGCACTTATTGAATGCAGAAACAATTGGCACAATGCGCACAGGAAGCTACTTGATCAATGCGTGTCGTGGTTCAGTTGTCGATGAATTAGCTGTTGCCGAAGCACTTGAATCTGGAAAATTGGCGGGTTATGCGGCAGATGTTTTCGAATTGGAAGAGTGGATCCGTGTTGATAGGCCAACAGCTATTCCGCAGGAGTTACTGACCAATACAGCGCAAACATTTTTCACCCCACATTTGGGGTCTGCGGTCGACGACGTGCGTTTCGAAATCGAGAAACTAGCAGCCAATAATATCTTACAGGCACTGACCGGCCAAAGGCCATCCGATGCTATCAATAATCCAATTTTGGAAGGCGTTAATTGATCAATCTTGAACGCGTAGTTACTTTTCTGGCTGTCGTGAATCGGGGTGGCTTTCGTGAAGCAGCCAAGCACACAGGGCTCTCACAGTCAGCTGTGACTCAGCATGTTAGGCGCCTAGAAGAGTCGCTGAGTGTCAATCTGATTGTGCGAAACAACGCAGGTTGTACGCTCACAGAGGAAGGCAAAGTGTTTTTGCCTTATGCGGAAAACCTAGTGCGCACCGGATCCAGAGCGTGCGCATTATTCGACACAAATCGTCTTGTAATAGGCGCGAGCTCGAATATCGGCATCTATGTATTGCCACCGCACTTGAGGCGGTTCAAGAAAACAGCAACTTGCAATTTTGATGTAGTCATTGGCGATAATCTTACCATTGTGAAAAAACTGGAAAACTTTGAAGTCGATGTGGCCATTATGGAATGGTGGGATCAACGAGAGGGATTTGATGCATGCGTTTGGCGAAGTGAAGAACTAGCTGTGATTGTGCCGGTGGAGCATCCGTGGGCCAAATTGGCGAGTATTCCATTAGATTGGCTGAAGGGAGAGAAATTGCTGGGGGGAGAAACAAGTAGCGGCACAGGGCGTCTGTTACAGCATTTTTTCGGAAGCGTGGCAGATTCTATTGGTGTATCTATGCAGCTTGGAAGCACAGAGGCGGTTAAACGGGCAGTACAGGCAGGCTTGGGTATTTCATTGGTGATCTCTTCGTCTGTGGTCGATGAGTGCGAGAGTGGTCGACTAAGAAGCGTTAAAATTGAAGGGATCACCCCCTACAAAAATCTTTACGTTATTTGTCGTAGCAATATGCTTGAAAATACACCATCGGCACATTTCAAAAAATTTCTACTTCAGTAGATGGATGGTATGTTGTTTATGCCAACAGTTAGAAAGTGTGAAGTTTGCCGTGACATATCATGATTTTAAGTTGATGGTAGCATTTTATTCATTTGCGTTATTTCTCTAGAAGGTAGGCGTCTAAATACTAAGTTTTCTACCTTTAAAAGGCCATATCGAACATCCACTTTAATCTGCGGTATCAAGAGAAGATTATTTTTTGCGAACATCCGCTTTGGGCACAACTGAGCCGGTTCTGGTGCTTTGAAATTAATTTAGATCAATTGCATCGCATATCCACCAGCTAACGTGTCCGTTAGTCTCACTAGCCCCTTTTCGGGTACATCTAGTGTGTCAGGTGCTTAGGCTCTAGCGCAAAAGGCGTACTCTTAATCTTCTCAAGACTCGCCTGTATCCAACCTGCTTTGGTCGCCTGATCATCACTGTGGTCAATGTCCGCGTCATTCAAACCTGATATGTGCTGAATTAGCAGGAGACTTTCACTTGGGATATGCTAGGCAGCTAACCGATAAAAGTTCTCTGCTATTTGATTTGGCGTTTTAAAATCCAAACTCTTTTGAATTCTTCGCTGATTATAAAATAACACAATGTATTTTGTAATATCTGCTTTAGCTTCATCTCTGGTTTTATAGTTGCAATGATGCACTAATTCATTCTTGAGTATGCCCCAGAAACTTTCAATCGGTGCATTATCGTAACAGTCCCCACGTTTGCTCATTGAACCTTGAAAATCACATTTTTCCAGTATCTTTCGATATTCATGGCTGCAATATTGGCTGCCTCTGTCCGAATGAATAATTAAGCCTTTCGTTGGTTTTTGATTACGAATCGCCATAGTCAGTGCATTGCAAACAAGTTGTGCGGTCATACGCTCATTTAAGCTATAGCCAACCACTTGTTTCGTGTACAGGTCTTTTACTGCTGCCAAGTATAACCAACCTTCAGCAGTCCAAATGTATGTAATATCGCTTGACCATGCAAGATTGGGCTTAGTCATTGAAAACTGTTGCTCTAGTAAATTTGCGTAGATCGCTCGATTATGATCACTCTTCGTAGTTCTTTTGAAACGCTTATGACGCTTACAATACAGCTGGTTGAGCTTTTTTATTTGACGTACAGCATACGTACTGATTTTGATACCTTGCGCTTGTAAATGCTTAGTTAATCGAATATAGCCATAGCTTTGTTTAGTTTCCTCATGAGCTATTTTGACCAAAATTGTCTGTTGATTTCGCTGAACCAATCTTTTATTCATGCCTCGTTTTAGCCAATCATAAAATCGTGACACTGAAACGTGAAGTAATCTAGCCATAAAGCTAATCGGGAATAAATATCTTTGCTGTTTCATATAGGCGTACCTTACTGACTTTCTTTCGCAAAGTACGCTGCTGCCTTTTTTAGAAATTCACGTTCCATTTCAGCTGTTTTGAGCTGTTGTTTGAGCTTTTTATTTTCTTCGAGTAAGGCATTTAGATCAGGTGAATATTGTTTAGTGCCTGCTAAGGTGCCAGTCTTTGCTTTATTATTCCAATTTGAAAGAGTTTGCATTGAAATGCCAAGTTGTCTGGCTGTTTCCGATACATTGCCTTGATTGGCTTCAATCAATTTTATTGCTTCAACTTTAAATTCTGCGGTGTAAGTCTTCTGTTTCTTGCTCATGGTAAACTCCTGATGAGTGTCTATAGTTTACCAAGTTAAAACCTCCTGTTTTCTCAGCACACATCACATCAAGAACTGAAGCAAGGTCCGATATCTTTGAATATATTGAGATGTTCTACAATTCAAAACGCAGACATGGTTCCAATGGTCAGCGTTCTCCATTAGATTATGAAAAGGCCCATCAAAAGATGGTTATGTGTGTCTAGAATTTTGGTGGCTATTCAATAGTAAGCTTAGAAACAATGAAATTGTTAATCTTTATCAATGTTATATATTTAATTTTAGGGAGAAATATTTATGATTAAACTTAAAAATATTGAGATATTAAAATATAAGTCATTTACAACTCCTCAATCAATAAACATTGAGGAAGATATAACTGTTTTAGTAGGAATGAATGAATCGGGAAAAACTTCTGTTTTAGAATGTTTAGCTAAAACTAATTATTTTGAAGATGATGAAAAGTTTAAATTTAACGAAACGTTAGACTATCCTCGAAAAGAACTAAAAAGTATCAGTAAGTCGGATAGCAAACCTAAAGCAATTATTTGCACTTATCATATTTCAGATGAACTAATTGGCTTAATCGAAAATAGGTTAGGTAAAGGAACTTGGCAAGGAAGTAATGAAATCACCCTAACAAGTTCTTATGGTGATTCATCTACATTAATAAGTGGTGTATCGATAAATTTTGAATTATTTTTAAAACACTTAAATTTATCTGATATTGGTGATGATGTAAAAACTGAGTTGAAGTTGGCTCTAACAGAAGAGAAATTTGATCAAATATTAAAGAAGTTCCCAGATGAAACCGAAAGGTTAGAGCCTTTAAGAAAATATTTCTTCAAAAGTTCTACATGGATGACTTTTATTGAAAGATATGCATATAGTGTTTTAATAAAAAGACATTTACCAAAATTTATTTACTATGATGAATATTATCAACTCCCATCAAGGATTATTCTAGAAAGTTTTTTAGATGATGATGTTGATCTATCGGATGATCTAAAAACAGCAAAGGCACTCTTAGATTTATCCGAAATTAATGTGAATGAACTTATTAATGCAGACGATTTCGAAGACTTTATTGCTGAATTAGAAGCAACTGAGGCTTTGATTTCTGACACACTATTTCAATATTGGTCTGCAAATCAGAACTTAAATATTGAATTTAAAATTGATAAAAAAACAGCTACTGTGAAAAGGCAAGTAAATACAAGTTATGGCAGTGCTACAACGGTCGATACAAATATTGTTGAACATGTCTTAGATATTCGAGTAAAAAACTCGAAAACGAGAGTTTCTTTACCTCTTCAGAATAGAAGTAAAGGATTTAATTGGTTTTTTTCATTCTTAGTTTGGTTTAACAAAATTCAGGCTGATTCAAATTCAAAATATATTCTACTCTTAGATGAGCCAGGCCTTAACTTGCATGCAACTGCTCAAGCAGATTTACTACGTTTTTTAGAAAGTTTGGTTGATAAGTATCAAGTTATTTATACAACTCACTCACCTTTCATGGTAGAAACAACGAAATTAAATCGGGTCAGAACGGTATTTAGTGACTCCGATAGCTCTATCGTTAGTGATAGTATTCAACAAAAAGACCCTAATACACTTTTCCCTTTACAAGCTGCTTTAGGGTATGATGTTGCACAGAATTTATTTATTTCTAAAAAAAATCTATTGGTAGAAGGTGTCTCAGACTTACTATACTTGACCACAATTTCAGAATATTTGAATGCGAATAAACGAACTGGCTTAAATGAAGATATTACAATTGTGCCTACAGGCGGTTTAGATAAAGTTGCTAGTTTTATTTCATTACTTCGAGGTTCAAAACTATCAATTTTCTGCCTATTAGATTCGTTTACTGACCAAAAGTCTCAGGCAAGATTTGATAGTCTAACTATTCAAAAAATTATATCTGATAAAAATATAAAATTTTTCCATGATTTTTTGGATAATAGAAAAAAAGCTGATATTGAAGATATATTTACTATTGATGAATATCTGCAACTTTTTAATATTTCTCTCTCATCTACCCATGCTGAAATTAAGGTGGAAGAATTAAGTACTGAAATTGAAGATATATTATCAAAAATTAATAAAGTTATTAAAAAGAATAGATTTAATCATTATTTACCTGCAAAAGAATTTGCTAGTAATAAGGATTTTGTTAATAGCCTTTCAGAAGCTACTTTATCAAGATTTGAAACTATCTTTAAAGAGGTCAATAAGAATCTTAAATAGTTTTTGGTTTAATAGACTTGCCTATTAGGGTGAGTCTATTACTTTACCCAGTACGTTATTTAATATAATTTTATAGACATCCAAGTGTTCTTTTTAATTTTCAATAAAATTAGTCAACTCTATGATGTCAGTGCTACTTAACTTACGAATATGTTTTCCACTTCTTAGTATTTTACGAAAATAAAAGCTCATTGTTCAACGAATATAAATATAAGATGACTTTTAAATCAGCTTGTCTCTAATCTCGAATCCGTTAATATCCTCAAAAAGCTATTTTTCTTGTCCATTTACTTCTTCAAATACACCTTTTGGGTTCAAAAGCATGTGTTTGATCGGTTGACCAGTGAGCTGATTAATATCCAAAAGATCATAAACCATTTGTTGTCCTAGCTGTTCACGCCGGACAGCTTCAATAATTTCCTGCATTTTTTGAAATTCTTCAAAACTCAGAACAACAGCTTCGGGCGCATTCTTCGTATAAACAAAAACAGGTTTATGACTATCTTTGACACATTGAACAATTTTGCTCCAAGATTTGCGAACATCAGTCGCAGAAACAATCGCACCGTTTATAAAAGTTAATCGATTCATATCTAAGACCTTATACGGGATAGCAAAAATTAAATCATTTCAGAATCTTGTTCCGAATGTAAGAAAACGACCGTTATTTATTATGGGACGATTTTATATTTCTAAAATTAGTAGATGATATTTGTATGTAACTATATAATCTAAAAAAATAAATTTTAAATCGTGCAAATTAAAAATAGGGAAATCTATGCTTACTGGAGTCTATGAACCGTACCGGGTTTGTCGGAGACTTTTTATTTAAGTTAGGCCACCTGACCTAACGGGTTAATCTTATCATAGTACATTGCTTCGAACTCAAAAGGCGATACATAACCCAGTGCACTGTGTACACGCTTTTTATTGAACCAATCTACCCAGTTTAGTGTCGCAAGTTGTACATCTGCTAAACCTTGCCAATCTGCTTTTAAATATTCAATCACCTCTGTTTTGTATAAGCCATTCACCGTTTCAGCCAGAGCATTATCGTATGAATCACCAGTTGTACCGACTGATGCTCGTAAATTTGCAGCTTCTAAACGATTGGTATAGCGAATAGAAAGATATTGAACACCTCTATCGGAATGATGAATCACATTCTTTGGCATGCCTCGATCATGCAATGCTTGCTCAAGTGCATCGAGCACCATATCTGTATTCATCCGTGTAGATACTTTCCATCCAACAATTGCTCGTGAGAACACATCAATAATAAAGGCGGTATAGAGAAATTTGATGTTTCTCAACCATCATGAAAGTATCATTGCTTATCCATCGTACTCTAGTTGGTAAGTCTACCGTACAGGGAAACTGATCTCCAATTAAACCAGCATTTTTTGAAAGAGATAGGCCAGCACAATTTCCGCCTTTCATATAAAGAGTTTTTCTTGTTAAAACAGTTTTGTAATCAGTTGCATTTCAACCCCTGTAAAAACTAATACACTCAATAAAATAAATCTTTTCATTTTTAACAAATCATCAATAACGCTATCTAAAAATTTAATCTAAATCATTAAACGTTGAGTATCTAACTAATTTATCTGCAAATATTTCTTTAGCTAAAACTCTCAATTGTGTATATAAATTTTCAATTCTATCTTCTTGATTTTTTATCTCAGAGAGATCTAAAAATAGATCTCTATTTTCTTCAGAGAGCCACATAAACTCATCTAATATGCTTTTAAAATTATCTATTTTTTTTTGCATATTAGTGTCTAAAGATTGAGATATAAAGAAAAGTTTGTATTTGATTTTTTCAGAAGATTCAACAAACTCACTAATACTTGTACTGGTGATCATATCGGAAATTTTTGCTCTAAATTCTTCTGATTTTCCTTTTTCGCTTTCATATTCTTTTAATTTATAGAATTGGCCAATAGTACATCCCAATGAATTTTTCAGAAAAAATAAGGATGATGCTAAATCATTTAGCATCGGGAATACTTCAGTTGAGTGTTGGCTAAGAATTTCGGCTTTCTTAATATCTCTCCAATCTTGAAATAGGATAACAGCAATGTAAGCAGTAAGTATTGTTGCTGCCGTGCCTGAGATATCTTTAATAAAACTAAGAATATCATCAATAAAAGGTAGAGATACTGCCGAGATTACGATGACTAAGATTGTTAGTATACAAACTGCTCGCCAAAACTTATTCTCAATACCTTCTTTATTTTTTAGAAACATATAGCACTCAAATTTTTAGTTTCTCTAAAATTAACATAATGGTGCTTATACGGAACGTGTTTTTAATATTACTTTAAGATTAGTATCTTATCGTTATTCATACCCTCTGGAACGTTCTCGTTCAACCGACTTGGAAACAAGTCGGTTTCTTTTTAAGCAAAACTGTAACTTTTAGCCAATAAAATCGATCAAAAAACATTCGTTTTTCATTTTTTCCTGATTTCTCAATGGTCACACTTCACAAATAATCCCCAATTTCTGCGGACAACTCTTGGGATAAAATAGGCCAACTTTGTAAGCTAAAGCTTACAGAGATTTAAGGATTTTGCTGATTGGTAATCCAAGGTACTAGCCCTATTATGAATACATAAGGGAACTGGATGTCTCCAGACAACAAGAATAAGAAAATAGCGCAAGGAATGGGCAGCACGAGATCAGTAAGACGAGCACCCGATATGAAAAAGCCCGACAGGATGTCGGGCTTTTTTATTGCCATTTGCAAAGTTATTCAATCAGCTTTAATATATAGACTATAATCTATATTATGGTTGTAATATGTGGACAGTCATTACAACGGATCTG
Organism: Acinetobacter sp. BEC1-S18-ESBL-01; assembly: GCF_014169935.1. Lineage (NCBI taxonomy): Bacteria > Pseudomonadati > Pseudomonadota > Gammaproteobacteria > Moraxellales > Moraxellaceae > Acinetobacter > Acinetobacter sp. BEC1-S18-ESBL-01. Next base: position 76,071 of record NZ_AP022303.1, on the reverse strand, counting down.
TTTAATGAATGGCTTGAACAGCAAGATGAAATAACACAAGAGAAAGTCTTAGCTGCGTTGGTTGTTCTGCAACTGCAAGGACCAAGTTTAGGTCGTCCCTTAGTAGATACCGTCTACGATTCTAAATTTACCAATATGAAGGAACTACGTGTTCAGCATCGAGGTAAACCATTAAGAGCATTTTTTTGCATTCGATCCATTACGACAAGCAATTGTACTGTGTATTGGTGATAAGAGCGGTAAAAAGCGTTTTTATACAGAGATGCTAGCAATTGCAGATAAGCAATATGAACTTCATCTCTCAACATTAGGAGAATAATCTGATGGCTAAGACCCTACAAGAATTATTGGCTAATCGCTCTCCTGAGAGCCAAGCCCGTATTCAAAAAAATGGCTGATGAATTGCTATTAGAAAATCAGCTTTACCTTATTCGTGAAGAACTCGAAATCTCTCAAAAAGAACTGGCTGAAACTTTGGGAATAAAACAGCCATCGCTTTCAGCAATAGAAAATCGTGGCAATGATCTTAAGATTTCAACCATGAAAAAGTATGTTGAAGTGATACAAAAATAATAATATTTTTTTGTCTATTAAGTAACTGAAATTTAGTTTTCTTTACAAGTTAAGTTTTTTATTAAGTTATAATTAAAAGTAAATTTTTCCCAACTAGTATAAAGTTTAAGATTATAGGTTATTGAATTGTTTCTTATGCAAAAAAAAGTCAAGAATCTTTATTTAAGAAAAGGTGAACACTCATTTGTTCTGCAATCACAGTTCATTTTTAAAGCTAAGCAGCAAAAATGGACTAGTGAAGATATCCAAAAAATTATAGAAAAGACCTTATATCAAGATAAATATAGGGTATATGCAATTTTGAGAGAGTATTCTAGCCAGAATTACGGGTAAATTTGACTTGAAAAGAGAAGGACTAAAGTCTTTTAGAAGGACATATCTTGGATCCTGAATAAGATTTTTAGTATTAAAGGAGTAAAGTTTAGCCTCGATATAAGTTTAATCTATTATTTTACAATAATATTCCATATATCAATACCTAATTTAACTTTAGTTCCTATCGCCAACCCTGTATGGTGCCCGTTCAGAAACACTCTATCCGAGGCTAATATGCATAGTTTTTCTGTAAAAGATTTAGATCAATTAATTGAAACGAATCTCAAAGATGGGAATAAATACAGTAAATTATTGATTGAATATAAATTATTTTCTGATTTGATGTATGATTCTATATTTTTATACAGAAGTGTCTAATTCAGCTCTGAGCACTACGAAAAGAAAATATAAGCAACTAAAAAATTAAAATCACCACACATCAATATCAGCTTCATTTTGAATAAATCAATAAAACGAAAGTTCTCAGCTCTCTCTTCGTATATGGGAAAGTCACAATTTATGGCCTTTCTCATATCTATTTAACATAAAATTTCTTATACGAAATGCTATTTTTATTCCTTTAAAAATCAATTTTTTATATACTATTAAAAAGCTCATTTACCCTCGAATGGGCTTTTTTAATGATTTTTTATGTTCCACGCTTACTATTTGATCAATGTTCCACGGTTTTAATAAGCCAAGGTGAACAATCAGATCAGCCATACGGCTTAAAGAATCGGCTCCCAAAGCCTCTTTTTTCCGGTTAAGGCTCTACGTGTTCAGGAATAGGAATTCGCTTATTCTCGATTACCCAGTTTAGTGTCGCAAGTTGTACATCTTCTAAACCTTGCCAATCTGCTTTTAAATATTCAATCACCTCTGTTTTGTATAAGCCATTCACCGTTTCAGCCAAAGCAATATCATATGAATCACCAGTCGTACCGACTGATGCTCGTAAATTTCCTGCCTCTAAACGATGACATTGTTGTCAAAATGCAGGGTATTGGTGGCTCCCCTTAGGGGCATAATTTGTTGAAGCCTAGGTTACTACTAAAAAATTAAAAAAATATTAAAAAACAGGAGCTTATAGCTACAATTTTTATGTTAGCTTTCTAAGTCTCTATGTTAATTTGAAGAATACTTCATCATAATGTCCGAATACAGCTATATTTTTTTGATTTCTATAATATCACTTGATTCAATTAGCGATTGGATATTACCAAATAAACTTTGAATATAATCAGAGGCTATATGGATATCTAAATCCTCCCTGCTACGCCATTCTTCTAAGAAGAAATATCTACTCGAGTCATTTTCGCTAATATAAAGCTCATATTTCAAGCATCCTTCTTCTTGAAGCGTAAGCTCTATTACACTTTTTAAAAGCGCTTCTAACGTCTCTTTTTGATCTGATTTTGCCTTAAAGTTCGCAATTATTGAAATAGTCATTATTTCACCTTGAATTTGTTTTAGAAGTTTTCTAGTACAATTTTGCCTTTTGACTTGCCTGATTCAAGCAACTTATGCGCCTTCTCCAAGTTTGCAGCGTTAATTTTTCCTAGATTTTGGTTGAGGGTACTTCTAATTTTTTGCTGGTCAACTAATTGGGCAACCTGTTGCAATAGATTACCTTGCTTTTCAATATCATCGGTTTCATACATTGAACGGGTGAACATCAACTCCCAATGGATAGAAATAGATTTAGTCTTAAACGGCATAATATCAAATGCTTGTGGATCATCGATCAATCCAAGCTTGGCTTGTGGTGCAATCAGAGAAACTATTTGCTTGATATACGTTTCTGTATGATTTGTAGAGAATACATATTTTGGTTTTTCAATGCCTAGTGTCTCGATTTGTACATTTAAATCTTTGCTATGATCAATGACATGGTCGGCACCAAGTGATTCCACCCAAGATTTCGTTTCTTCACGTGAAGCTGTTGCTATAACGCTCAGATTTGTTTTTGCTTTTAGGAGTTGGATAGCAATTGAACCTACACCGCCTGCACCACCAATAATTAAAATACTGCCAACTTCTGTTTCTGAAATTTGAAACCGATCAAACAGCATTTCCCATGCCGTTATTGCAGTTAATGGCAATGCTGCTGCTTCTGCATTAGATACTGTAATTGGTTTAAGACTGATAATTCGTTCATCGACTGCTTGAAACTCAGCATTACTACCATCTCGGGTTAAATTGCCAGCATACCAAACAGAATCTCCTACTTTAAACGAGGTAACTTTTGAGCCAACTTCGATAATTTCCCCAACGGCATCCCAACCTAAAATACGATTATTTGCTTCAGACGAATTTTTTCTCACTTTAGTATCAACTGGATTCACAGAGATTGCCTGAACTTTTACCAGTACATCACGTTCCTTAAGCGTAGGCTTCGCTTTTTCAATATCTACCAATGAATTTTTAAAATCATCATGGTTATTTATAACATACGATACGGCTTTCATAGATTTGTCCTCAACTTTAAAAAAATATAGTAAAAATGGGAGCGAAGTACTCCCATTTTATGTTATTCAATAATTAAAACTCTTGGCTCGTTGGGCGCAAAACAATTTCATTAATATCTACATCCGCAGGCTGTTCAATTGCATAAGCAATTGCTCGAGCGACTGAGTCAGCTGGTATGGCTTGTTTGTAGAAATCAGTAACAAACTCTGAACTTTCTTTATGAGAAGAACCAAATTTTAGTTCTGACTCAATTGCACCAGGCTCAATAGTAGTCGTTCTAATTGTTCCCCCAACTTCATGACGAAGGCCTTCAGAGATGGCTCTTACAGCAAACTTAGTACCGCTATAAACAGTACCTCCTGGACTAAATACTTTTAACCCTGCAACAGATGCGAGATTAATAAAGTGTCCAAAGTTTTGTTTTTGGAAAACAGGCAGTGTAGCTGCTATACCATAAAGAACACCTTTAATATTAATGTCGATCATACGATCCCATTCATCAACTTTTAGCTCACTTAATGGTGCAATAGACATTAATCCAGCATTGTTTACCAATACATCGATTTGACCAAATGCGCTTAATGCCTTTTCAATAAGTGCTTGTACTTCATGTGGTTTGGTTATATCCATACCAATAAATTCAGCTTGACCACCTTCAGCACGAATGTCGTGAACAATAGCCTGTAATTTTTCAGTACGTCTAGCACCAAGTACAACCTTTGCACCTTTTTTAGCAAGTAAGCGAGCAGTAGCTTCACCTAAACCACTACTTGCACCAGTGATAACAATAACTTTATTTTCTATATTATTCATATAAGTAACCTTCAACCTATCTGTCAATCATATTTGATGGGTTAAGTATTACAGCCTTGTCAGGTATAATAAATGAATAATATTATCTTTCAGAATTCCTATTTACGGAATAATTACCATAACACAGGATTGGACATGCAGAACAAATTGGAAATGATGCGTATCTTTTGTGTCGCAGCAGAGTCTCGAAATTTTAAGGAGGCAGCAACTCAGCTAGGTATTTCCCCACAGGTAGTGACACGGGCAATAAAAGAGCTAGAAGAGCAGCGCGGAGAGATTCTGTTCTACAGGAGTACTCGACAAATTAAAATTACCGCTGATGGTGAGCGTCTGGCAAAGCAAGCACGTTTTGCGGTGGGATCAATCGATGCTTTGCTTGTAAAAGACACCAAGGAAAAACGAGATGAAATGCGTGGGACTGTCCGTCTTACTGTGTCGTCTGTGTTAGGGCGTAAATTGGTAATACCTGCACTAGCAGAATTTGCCACACGTTATCCAGATATTGTCGTTGATTGTGTGCTAACAGATTCACACTCGGATGTGATCGATGAGCGGATAGATATCGGGATCAGATTTGGATTTTTGCCGGACAATCGATATGTGGCAAAGGAATTGGCTAAAGTGAACTTTTATTCTGTGGGTACGCCAGAGTTAATTGATAAGGTTGGAATGCCCAAAAAAATTATTGATCTTGATAAATACCCTCTAACAGCACTAGTCGATCATAAAACAGGGCGTTACTGGCCATGGACATTCACCGAAAGTCGAAGCTTTACGCCATCAAAGCCCCGTTTTATTACAGATGATCTAGAAGCTGAATTTCAAGCTATTCTCGCTGGAGTCGGATTCGGACACATGCCTGGATTTCTAGTTTTGCCGTGGCTTAGGAGTGGTAAGCTCATTCAGATACTTCATGAGGAAAACTCTCCCGTTTGGCGCCTGTATTTATATCGTCCACAGCGGGGCCCGACACCTTTGCGAATCCGAGCATTGTTTGATTACTTAGCGGAAGTGCTGGGCCATATAGAAACTTGAATCAGATGTAACTAACCTTTTTTTTAGAAAGTAGAAATCAGATAAGACCATCATGTATTTAGAGTAACTACAATTTTTCCTATTTGCTGATTTGATTCAAGATAGCGCTGAGCGTCATGCATGTCCTCAAAGTTAAAGCAACAGTCGATCACTGGACGAAGATATCCTGCACCTATACTGCTAAGAATAAATCGTCTGGCTTGCTCCCTTAGAACAGGGTCATGGAGAACCTCAAGGAATAAAAAACCTCGCATGGTTAAGCTTTTGCGTAATGCAACTTTAAGGGGAAATGGTGTGATCTCCGGGCTAAGTGCACCATGCATAACCATAGTTCCTCCCACAGACATCGCTTTTGCAATCTGTTCAATATGTGGCCCTCCCACAGCATCGAAGGCGACATCAAGATGTTCTCCACCTAAACGTAAAACAAGCGCCTCATACAAATCTGGTTCATCTTCACGGGCTATAACATTTTTAACACCGAGATCCAGTAAACGTTGCTTTTTCTCTATCGTCTGTGTACTTGCAATGACCTTAGCATCCGCTGCTTCAGCTATCTGTATCGCAGCTAGTCCTACGCTACTTGAAGCTGCTGTGATCAAGATCGTTTTTCCTTTCGAAACTCCACCAGCATGGATTACACCACCCCAAGCCGTCAAATACTGCATCCAGATTGAAGAAGCTTCTTCCCAGCTTAAACTATCAGGTTTGTGAACTAAAAAAGTTTCTGGAATCAGAAGCTTGTCCGTATATGTCCCATATTTGGCTAGATTGTCAGTCGGAAGAATCGATACTGCATCTCCTGGAGAAAATTGGCGTACACCTTCACCTATCGCAAGAACTATGCCTGCTCCCTCATATCCCAGACGAGAAGGGAATACTGCCTTTTGAATATAAGTACCACGCCGAAACATTACATCAGCCCGGTTGAGTCCGATCGTTTTCATCTGTATTAGAACTTCTCCTGCGGCTGGTAAAGCAACAGGAAGTGTTTCTAATGTCAGAACATCTGTATCTCCAATACAATTGAAGCGCCAAGTCTTGGCCTGAAGTGCGTTAAATGACATCAATAACGACCTTAATATTGGCAGAGCGATCTTGAACAGCATCATGAGCCTCAATCGCTTGGTCTAGAGTAAAATGACGAGGATCAACAATAGGACACAGTTTACCTTCCTCAACGAGACGGGTAGCGATCTTAAGGACATCACCATGATGAGAACGGCGATTGCCTGTTAACATCGGCAATAGGACGAATACGCCAGACAGTGTGGCACATCGTAGAGATGAACTCGCTAAATTATGATTACCAAATGCAGCACAGCTGGTAATGTGGCCATAGTGAGTTGTCATGGAAAGTGAGGCTTCGAGTACTGGACCACCCACAGTGTCGTAAACAATGTTAAAGCCTTGACCCTCAGGGCTTGCAGCAATAATGTCATCGGAAGATGCTGTTGTGTAATCGAGAGGTGTTGCACCGAGTTCTGAAATCAGCGATTGATCAGCTGTACGACCAGTCGCCCAAACATTTGCATCAAGTGCTTTTGCAAGCTGAACAACCATATAACCAACGCCACCAGCACCACCCTGAACCAGTACAGTTTGCCCTGGTTGAACCTTAGCATTATCCACTAAACCTTCCCAAGCGGTGAGGAACGTCAATGGTAGTACTGCTGCCTCGCGCATAGAGATATTCCGTGGCTTTAATGCGATCAGATCAGCATCTGCTACAATATATTCTGCTAAAGATCCTTGAAGATTACGAACGCCACCAATCAGACCGTAAACTTCATCTCCGACGTTGAAGTGAGTGACACCTTCACCAATAGCAGTTACAACCCCAGCCATATCTGTTCCCAACACGGCAGGAAGCTCTGGCATAGCATATGGTGCTTCACCAAGACGAATTTTATAATCAATAGGGTTTACACCACTAGCATGAATACGTACTAGAACTTGCCCAGCCTCTGGTTGAGGTATAGGGAGTTCTACACGTGTAAATTCATGATCACCAAAATTTTCTAGGATAAGAGCACTCATCATCTTATTCATAGTTGTTCCTTATTCATAACTGGGGGTTGATATGCACAGTACCAAAGTAAAATAATCCAATAAATGATATTTATAGGATTTAATAATTCCTAAATAATGAATAATAAATATCATCCGCTCACTAAAAATAATCTAGTACAGTCTGTAAAGGCATTTTTAATCTAAACTATCGGTAGTATTTTTAAGGTGTGATACGTTCAAAATATCTACAAAGTGGCTAAAAGTTGGAAACATAATTCTAAAAGGTCACAGCATTACAAAGAACATGAGCCAAAATAAAAAAATGGGAGCTAAAGCTCCCATTTTTTTGTGACTTTTGTATAAGCTCTACTATGTTTATTTAAAAAAATTAAAAATAGAGACAGAAAATTTTCGCTAAAGACCTTTTTGATTTTTCGATTTATAAAAAGTATTGCTTTTTATACTATGGGGCACTATAGTATAAAAACTAAAAAATAAGGAGGTCTGATGTCTAGGGCATGTCCTCATTTGGCTTTGCACCAAATTAACATGCAAGCAATGTAAATCATAGACTGATAATTTCGTGCAAGCTTATCAAATCGGGTCGCTATCGCTCGGAAATGTTTTAATCTCGCAAAGGCATTTTCAACTAGATGACTTAAACGATATTAATACCGATCAAATTCTTTATTTTCTCTCTTACTATTTGATTTCATTGGGATGATCGGCACAATATTTTGCTTTCTTGGCAACGTCCTAATTTTTTCCGAATCATAACCTTTATCTGCAATCAGATAATCTGCCTCACCAATCAACTACTCCGCAACTTGGCTGTCATGGAGTTCACCTCTAGTGATTTTAAAATCAATCGGCAATCCATTCGCGTCGGTTGCAAGATGAATTTTTGTGGTTCTTTCACCTCTAGACCGTCCAATTGCTCGCTTGAAACCGTGCCGAGCTCCACTTGCATGCTGATGCGCGCATATGTAGCTTCCCTCAATGAATACTCATTCTTGATCCAATACGCCTCGTAGTTTAAAAAAATTTACCCCACAAGCCCTTACTCGCCCAACGATTAAAGCGGTTATATGCTGTTTTCCAAGGACAAAATTCTTCAGGAATATCACGCCATGTTGCATCTGTACATAATTTCCATAAGATGGCTTCCATGATATTTCTACCGTTCTTTGAACAATAACAACCATGAAATTGCATCGTAGACTGGATTTGTTGTCAAATATCATCGGTGAGTAGAGTTCGTGCCATTGAGAAATATACAAATAAAAAGAGGTTAAATCATTCTTTTAAATCTTTAAAATCAATTTTTCAAATGAGGACACGCCCTAATAGATAAACAGTTTCAATATCTTGACTTCGCTTAAAGTCTAGTATGTTAATTTTAGTATAACTCTAAATAATTTGTTTCTTTCGAGTCGCTAACCAACACAAAACTGCTCCTGCTGTCACCATTGCAACACCTTGCCAAAAGATAAAAGATAAGGACGTACTTAGAATTAATGCCGCAAACAAAGCTGATAGCACGGGAATAAAATAAGAAGCTCCAGCCATTAACGTCATGTTCCCTGAAATAATTCCAATATTCCAAGCACCATATCCCAAACCTAAAGCACCAGCTGCCATAATCAGAGTGACTGTATTGTCATAAGTAAAATTAAGAGCTGACCCACTCATGAGAAGGTATTTGATCCATAGTACAACTCCAGTCAAGGCAAAAAATATAGTGACTAGATTTTTACCCTGAGATGTTTTTACTGTCACAGAACAATATGCAGCCCACAAAATAGCAGCAGCAAAAGCTAAACCATAACTAAGAGGATTAGCTTTTAAATTAGTAAATATCTGAAAAAAATCAAATCCAGTATCTCCTCCTAATACCCAACAAATTCCAACTAAAGCGAATATGCAGCCAGGAATAATTAAAATATTGGCCTTAACGTTGTTAAAAATAATTGCGAATAGTAGAGTAAATGTTGGCCATAGATAATTAATCATGCCGACTTCGATTGCTTGTCTACTGTTTTGCGCATAGCCAATAGAAAGGGCAAAACATAATTCATAAGCAACAAATAAAAGGCTTCCCCACCATAAATAGGATTTTGGGATGGTAGAAAACTTAGGCATACCAACCATGAAAACTAAAATCATGGATGCGACACTGTAAATTAGAGCAGCACCAGCTACAGCTCCAAAGCTCTCACTGACACTACGCATTAAGCCTACATTTGTACTCCAAAATATGACAGCTGTAAGACCAATTAAAGTCGATATATTTCTATTGAATGTAGGGAGAGCATTTAAAAGCATAACCTATTCCTTTTAAGCCTTAGCATTGATTAAATGATGTGATTTCCTCTCTAATAAAGCCATACTTGCAAAAATTGCAACTATAACTAATAAGATACTAGGTGCTAAGGTATTAGCTGTTTGTTGAATTAACCAAGTTGCAACGAAAGGAACTGTTCCACCTAACAGTGCATTAGCAGTATTAAAACTAAAGGCAAAACCGGTATAGCGCACTTGTATAGGGAATTGTTCTGTTAAATATGCAGGTAAGCTCCCATCGTTCATTGCTAATAATGTGCAGAACATGAGCTGAATGATCACCATTTCAATAAAACTGGCAGTTGAAAGTAAGTAGAACAAGGGTACAGTCAGTGCTATAAAGCTTAGACCTGCCCAAAGCAACATTTTCTTACGTCCAATTCGATCTGAATATTTGCCCATCACAAAAACTACAGCAATATAAAATAGCAATGAAATTGACCCTGATATAAAGGCTTGGGATTTATTTACACCTAACTCTGTAGCTAAATAATTTGGCATATAACTAAAAATAAGATAGAAGGCGGTGGCATTTAAAGATGCAACTGCAAATGCTTTAAAAAGTGCTGGTTGATACTGAGTAAATAAGGCTTTGATTGGAAAATTTTCTTTGTTGCTATTTTTTTGATGTTCTAAAAACTCTGGGGTTTCTTCTAACTTTACACGGATATAATACCCGATTAAACCTAATGGTGCTGCCAATAAAAATGGAATTCTCCAACCATATTCGTGTAAAAACGCCTCTGACATGAAAGCGAACATCGCCGCTGCCATTAAAGAGCCGAGTAGTAAACCCGTTGCAGTACTTGCAGGAACTAAACTGGTATAAAGTCCTCTTTTTCCCTTAGGGGCGTATTCTGCAAGAAAATTTGCTGCACCAGCATATTCACCTGAAGCGGAGAAGCCTTGGATCATCCGGAATATTAATAACATAATCGGTGCAAAAATACCGATACTTTGATAACTTGGTAACAGTGCAATACATACCGTAGCCAGTGTCATTAATATAATCGACCACGATAGTGCATTTTTTCGACCAAATTTATCCCCAACATGCCCCCAAAAAATACCGCCTAATGGACGAAAAATAAATGAAATTGCAAAGATCGCATATGTAGCCATTAATGCGGTTAAAGGGTCACTTTTCGGGAAAAAAACCACTGCAATAACTGTTGCCAAAAAACCATATGCAGCATAATCAAACCACTCCACAAAATTACCAATAAAGCTGGCGCTAGCAACACGTCTTAGAGTATTTTTTTGCTCTATTTGATGATTGTTTTTCATTCTATTTACTCCTAATTAAATAGGCACTCATTTTCAGAGTGCCTATTTAAAATCTTTTATTTGATAATGTTATGTTCTGGACCATATGGGAATTTGGTAATATTTTCATTTCCTGATTCTGTAACGACCAAGATATCATGTTCACGGTAACCACCAGCCCCAGCCATTCCTTGCGGAATCATAATCATAGGTTCCATTGAAATCACCATGCCTGGTTCTATCACCGTATCAATATCTTCACGTAATTCTAAACCGGCTTCACGACCGTAATAATGTGATAACACACCAAAGGAATGTCCATAACCAAATGTGCGGTACTGCAATAAACCTTCTTCATAGAAAATTTCATTTAACTCTTTAGCAATATCACTGCAACGTGCACCTGGGCGAATGAGTTTTAAGCCAGCTTCATGCACCTTGACATTCGCCTCCCAAATTCGTAATGAAGCATCATCACAGTGATCAAAGAACTGTGTACGCTCTAAAGCTGTATAATAGCCAGCAATCATAGAAAAGCAGTTTAAACTTAAAATATCACCTTTTCGGACTTGGCGGGTTGTAACAGGATTATGTGCACCATCCGTATTAATGCCTGATTGAAACCAAGTCCACGTATCCATGAGTTCAGAGTTTGGAAAACGTTTGGCAATTTCACGTACCATGGATTGAGTAGAGGCTAAAGCCACTTCATGCTCTGGCACACCTTCACGAATTGCTGCAGTCACTGCAAAACCACCAATATCACATACTGCAGCACCTTGGGTGATATGTGCAATTTCTTCAGCAGATTTAATCATGCGTAGCTTCATGCATGCGGCACTAATATCCACAAACTGCACATTCGGTAAAACTGCTTTTAACTTGTTTAAACGTTCTAAAGGTAAATGATCAAACTCAATTCCTACACGGCCTTTATTTGGAATTTCTTGTGTAACCGCTTTAAAATAGTTATCACGCTGCCAGTCAGTATAAACTACGTTATAGTCGCCAATCGTACGACGCCAAGGTTGCCCAGCATCAATATTTGCTGAAATTGTCACCACTTTTTCTGGGCTAACCACCAGACCGTAGAAGCGCCCAAATGAACAATAAATAAAGTCTGCATAATAGTTAATGTTATGGATTGAACTAAATAGAATATGATCAATTTCTAGCTCTTCCATTAGTTGGCGTAACTTGCTCTGTCTATTTTGATACTCAGATAATGAAAATGTTGCAGAAACTTTTTCACCATTTTCAATGGTTAATAATGATGGTAGTTGTGAAGCAACAAAATTATTTACTAAAGTATTCATATATTTTCCTAGATCAATGTAATGTAATCAATGAGCTAAGCTTATGCAGAATATGAATAGGGATTTTTGCTAAAAGCGTCAAAAAGTTGTCAAAAACCGACAAGACTAAAAAACACTAATGAGCAAAATCCAGAATGTTACGTTCAAATTTGGGGGAATAGTTAAAAAAAGCTTTATAGGCTTTAGTAAAACTAGATACATTACAAAAACCACATGCCAAAGCAATATTTGAAATGTTTAACGTAGACTGTTTAAGTAGATTCTGTGCATAGGTGAGTCTTAGTTTTAAATAATATTCTTTTGGAGCCAATTGTAGATTCATTTTAAACAAGCGCTCTAAAGTACGCGGTTGAATTTTTACATGCTGTGCAATTTCAGCAATAGTTAAAGGCTCATTAATATTATTTTCCATTAAGCGCAATACTTCTTGAATCTGAAAATCAAGTTTTTTCTTATGTTCAGCAATAGGTTGATGTTGAATTTCATTGCTCTCACGCACTTGATGAACAATAAATTGCTCACAGATTCTTTTAGCAATATTTGGATAGTGTATTTCAACAAGTGCCAAGCCTAAATCAATCGCTGCAAGCCCACCAGAACAGGTAAAACGGTTCGCATCAATGGTAAAAATATGTGGGGTAAACTGTACTAATGGAAACTCTTCTTGTGCCGCTAAGGTATTTTCCCAATGAAGGCTAGCACGAAAGCCATTTAGTAGATTGGCTTTCGCTAATACATAAGCGCCTGTACATAAACCACCTAAAGCAATTTTTTGTTGATCCAACCTATATAAAAAATTCTTTAAGCGTACTGTCATATTTTTATAAAGTTGAAAACCACCACAAATAAAAACTATATCCATGTTCAGTAAATGTGACCAAACACAGGTATGTTGTATTTGAAGACCATTGCTTGCGCAGCTATGATGACCATCTAAACCCGTTACATTCCATTGGTATAAATTGTCTTCTGTAACATAATTAGCCATACGCAAGACTTCAACCATGTTTGAGAAAGCAATCATTGAAAAGTTATCGAGTAATAAAAAACCAATACGCTTAGAGTTTTGTAACATAAATTTAATGTTCTTCACTTTTTTCAATATTTTTATAAAGCAATTTTGAGACCACAATTTTGATTTTTTCAGATTTAAAAGTCACTTTTGTCTTTATTTCCATGAGGCTTTGTTGCATAAAGCCTTTGATAGCAGAGTGAACCGTACTGGGTTTGTAGGAGACTTTTTATTTAAGTTGGGCCACCTGAACTAACGGGTTAATTTTATCATAATACTTTGTTTCAAAATCAAAAGGCGATACATAACCAATGCACTGTGTACACGCTTTTTATTGAACCAATCTACCCAATTTAATATCGCAAGTTGTACATCTGCTTTTCAATAGTCAATCACCTCAGTTTTGTATAAGCCATTCACCGTTTCAGCCAAAGCATTATCATAGGAATCACCAGTTGTACCGACTGATGCTCCTAAATTTGCTGCCTCTAACAGGAAAACGAATAGAAAGATATTGCACACCTCTATTTAAATCATGAATTACATTCTTTGGCATACATCGGTCACGTAATACTTGCTCCAGTGCATCAAGCACCATATCTCTATTCATCCGTGTTGATACTTTCCATCCAACAATTGCGCGTGAGAACACATCAATAATAAGGGCGGTATAGACCTAGCCTGAATTTGTTTGAATATAGCTGAAGTCTGCGACCTGACATACAAAAAGCACTGCTTCGCAAGGGTCAGGATGATCAGCACTAAAATTACGGTTCACCAAGCCAACTGCCCGTTTTTGGTCATCTCGTACAAAGCCTTTTCGATTTATAAAAAAATATTGTTCTTTTTTATACTATAGGGTACTATAGTATTAACACTAGCAAATAAGGAGGTCTGATGCCTAATCAGGTTGAAGACAAAAAAAAGATTCTTCTACGCGTCAGAAAGATCAAAGGTCAGACGCAAGCGATTGAAAAAGCGTTAGAAGACAATGTGGAATGTGGTGCAATTCTGCAACAAATATGCTCTGTGCGCGGTGCTATTAATGGTTTAATGAATGAAATGTTGGAGGTTCATTTAAAGGACACTTTAGTATCAGGTGAAACCACAGAACAACAACGAAAAGAAGAATTGGCTGAAATCGCCAAGATTTTAAAATCATATTTAAAATAGATCTGTATAAGGAATTATTCCATGAAGTCACGTGCTGCTGTTGCGTTTGGTCCTGGTCAACCTCTTCAAATTGTTGAAGTTGATGTTGCACCACCGAAGAAAGGTGAAGTATTAATCAAGATCTCCCATACCGGTGTGTGTCATACAGACGCATTTACTTTATCTGGCGATGATCCTGAAGGTGTTTTTCCCGCTATTCTCGGGCATGAAGGTGCTGGTGTTGTAGTTGAGGTTGGTGAAGGCGTGACTAGCGTCAAACCAGGTGATCATGTAATTCCACTTTACACTGCTGAATGTGGCGAGTGCGTATTCTGTAAATCTGGAAAATCGAACTTGTGTATTTCCGTTCGCGAAACTCAAGGTAGAGGCGTAATGCCAGATGGTACCACTCGTTTTTCCTACAACGGTCAACCGATTTACCACTATATGGGCTGCTCAACGTTCAGTGAATACACTGTAGTGGCAGAAGTATCATTGGCTAAAATCAATCCTGAAGCCAATCACGAACATGTCTGCTTACTGGGTTGTGGGGTAACAACGGGTATCGGTGCAGTACATAACACGGCTAAAGTACAAGAAGGTGATAGTGTTGCGGTCTTTGGTTTAGGTGGTATTGGTTTGGCAGTCGTACAAGCCGCACGTCAAGCTAAAGCAGGGCGTATTATTGTGGTTGACATGAATCCAGATAAATTTGCGCTGGCAAAAGAGTTTGGTGCAACGGACTTCTTGAACCCTAAAGATTACGATAAACCAATCCAGCAAGTAATTGTCGAAATGACTGGCTGGGGTGTAGATCATTCATTTGAATGTATTGGTAACGTGAATGTGATGCGTGCAGCCCTTGAAAGTGCACACCGTGGCTGGGGACAATCCGTAATTATTGGTGTAGCTGGCGCAGGTCAGGAAATCTCTACCCGTCCATTCCAACTGGTTACTGGTCGTAAATGGCTAGGTTCT
Source organism: Acinetobacter sp. BEC1-S18-ESBL-01 (assembly GCF_014169935.1). Lineage (NCBI taxonomy): Bacteria > Pseudomonadati > Pseudomonadota > Gammaproteobacteria > Moraxellales > Moraxellaceae > Acinetobacter > Acinetobacter sp. BEC1-S18-ESBL-01. Next base: position 60,786 of record NZ_AP022303.1, on the reverse strand, counting down.
GCCTTTGGTGGTGTAAAAGGTCGTACGCAACTTCCAGGAATGGTTGAAGATGCCATGAAAGGTAAAATTCAATTAGAACCATTTGTGACACATACGATGGGCTTGGATCAGATCAATGAAGCCTTTGATCTAATGCATGAAGGTAAGTCAATTCGTACTGTAATTCATTACGAATAATTGCGTCAGACCTTATACTTTTCCATGCATGTGCATCATGAATGACATGCATGGAATCCTCTAAAACGGCACATCATCTGTAAAACAGATCTATCTGTGTAGGCATCGTGTATAGGTTCAATAAACCTGCCTACATTTTAAATCTTTATCACTATTCTCTGTGGAGAATGTAAGACTCTTTGTTTACTTGATTTCTCATGAAGTCTTGCTCAACATAGGTAATTGATTATGGAAATAATTGAGAAGCATGCTTCTTTTGGTGGATCGCAAGAAGTGTATCGCCATCAGTCAATAGCATTAAACTGTTCAATGAAATTCTCAATATATCTGCCACCTCATGACAAAGATGAGCGGTTGCCAGTGTTATATTGGTTATCAGGATTGACTTGCAACGAACAGAACTTTATTACTAAAGCCGGAGCACAAAAGTATGCGGCTGAACATAAAGTCATTATTGTTGCACCAGATACCAGCCCACGTGGAGAGGATGTACCAGATCATGCAGATTATGATTTAGGCCAAGGCGCAGGATTCTATGTGAATGCAACACAAGCACCCTGGTCGCAGCATTTCAAAATGTATGATTATATTGTGGAAGAGCTCAGAAATCTGATTGACCTGAATTTTCCGACCAATCAAGTCCAAAGTATTATGGGTCATAGCATGGGTGGTCATGGTGCATTAGTAATTGGATTAAAAAATCCTGAGCTGTATAAAAGTATTTCTGCTTTTGCACCAATTGTTGCACCTAGCCAAGTACCTTGGGGGAAAAAGGCTTTTACACACTACCTAGGTGAAACCGAAACTTTATGGAAAAGCTATGATGCGATTGAATTAATCAAAAACGCTGAAGTTCATTTACCTATTTTAGTCGATCAAGGAACAGCTGATGATTTTCTTGAAGAACAGTTAAGGCCTAAGCTTCTTAGTGATATTTGTTTGGAACAAGAATATCCTCTTACACTTAACCTAAGAGAAGGGTATGACCATAGCTATTACTTCATTGCGAGCTTTATAGAGAAACATATAGAGTTTCACAGCAAATTCCTAGCTAAATAACTTTCATAGATATGAGGATGTACAATATTGTTCTTGAATGCTTCTTGAGCAATATAATTTCCAGATGAAGAGGTCAGCTTATAAAGCTAAGGTAGAGTCAATTGATCCTTATATAAATAAGATTGAATTTAATCATCTCATATCTTGATTTTTTGATTCAAATGTTAATGATATTAACTTGAATAAATTCATAGCATTATGTCGAAATAAAAACCTAAATTTTGGCTCAGCTATGGGAATTTTTTCTAACTTTTATACAACAAAACTTTCTGACATGCATACATTAGCAATGTCAGAATCAGTTTGAATTCTAATCAATTATGGAGTTTTAGTCATGCTTAAAACAGCTTTATATGTCCGTCTTGAAGCTAAACCGGGTAAAGAAGACGAAGTGGAAGCTTTTCTTAAAGCCGGTTTACCTATTGTAATGGAAGAACCTGCGACAGTTGCGTGGTTTGGCCTACGTCTTGGACCTACAACATTTGGTATTTTTGATGCATTTCCTGATGAGGCGGGTCGCCAAGCGCATTTATCTGGCAAGGTTGCAGCTGCGTTGATGGCTCAGGCCGAAGAGCTATTTTCAGAGCCACCGTCTATTGAAAAAGTAGATGTTTTGGCGAGTAAACTACCAGCTTAAACCGATGCTTAAATGTATGAGGGTGCTGTCTGAAATTTTGAATGTAAGGCAGCACTTCAACCCTATGATGTTTGTCAGAGGCTTTCTATTCAAGTTGGGCTACTTTATTTAATGGCTTAATCTCATCATTTACAAGGGTCAATATCCAAAACAGGGTAAATAAACAAATGCAACTATTTACACGCTTTATATTGAACCAATCTATCTAATTTACTGTCGCATTTGTACATCTGCTAAACCGTGCCAATCTGCTTTTAAAATATTTAATCATTGCTATTTTGTATGAGCCATTCACTGCTTTAGCCAATGCGTTCACGACCATGTCAGTAGTCATGCGTGTTGATACCTTCCATTCAACAATCGCTCGTGAAAATACATCAATAATAAAAGTGGTATAGAACAAGCCTGAATGTGTTTAACCATCACTAAGGTCGGCAAGCTGAAATAATTTTTATAAAAATAGACGACTGGTCTATTTTTGTGTATAGTTAGCACATAGTGCAGTCAAAAGCCGCAGTGTTGTCCAATTTTTTTAAAGTTTATTTGATGAATAACGGTGGTTTTTCAAATCAATTAGCTGATCATCCTAGGATAAAAATATGTTGAATTTTAACTTTTATAATCCGACTCGCATTATTTTTGGTGGCGATACAATAGCTAAAATCAATGACTATGTGCCTACAGAAGCAAAAGTATTAATGTTGTTTGGTGGTGAAAGTGCACGTAAGAATGGTACTTTAGCTGAGGTGCGTGAAGCATTAGGTGCAAGAGAAATTCATGAATTTGGCGGAATTGAGCCGAATCCGAGTTATGAAACCCTCATGAAAGCTGTAGAGCTGATTCGAGAACAAAAGATAGATTTCTTGATGGCTGTCGGTGGCGGATCGGTAATTGATGGTACTAAATTTATTGCAGCAGCAGTCAATTATACAGGGGATACATGGGAGATTTTAGAAACCCATGGTACTAAAATTACTCAAGCTTTGCCTTTTGCGAGTGTACTCACCCTTCCGGCAACTGGTTCAGAAATGAATAGCGGTGGGGTAGTAACCAGAAAATCGACCCAAGCCAAATTGTCATTTAACAGCCCCTATGTTTTTCCGCAATTTTCCGTACTGGATCCGAATAAAACTTTTAGCTTGCCGACGCGCCAATTAGCAAATGGCGTGGTCGATGCATTTGTTCATGTCATGGAACAGTACTTAACTTACCCTGTCAATGCACAAGTACAAGATCGTTTTGCCGAAGGTCTATTGCAAACTCTGATTGAGATTGGACCGAAAATCTTGGAAGATTCAGCAGATTATGACACGCGTGCGAATTTGATGTGGGCTGCTAGCATGGCACTGAATGGGCTAATTGGAGCTGGTGTACCACAAGATTGGTCAACTCATTTGATTGGGCATGAGCTCACGGCTTTACATGGTATTGATCATGCTCGTACCTTGGCCATTGTGTTGCCGGCCAATCTACAAGTGCGTCGTCAAGAGAAGCGAGAAAAATTACTACAGTATGCAGCTCGAGTCTGGCAGATTGTCGAAGGTGATGAAGAACAACGTATTGATACTGCTATTGCTCGTACTCGAGCCTTCTTTGAGCAACTTGGATTGCCGACTCGTCTTAGCGATTATGGACTGGGGGAGACAGATATTGAGATCATCATTACGCAACTTAAATCACACAATCTTACACAGCTAGGCGAACATAAAACTGTTTCATTAGAGATCAGTCGCCAAATTCTCGAGACGAGTATCTAAATAAGCGTATCTGTCATGGTCACGTTACACGACAAGTGATCATGCAACAATGCTCCTCAATCCTGAAAAATATCGGAGAAATAACATGAAAATTTTAATCGTTTTAACCTCACATGATCAACTTGGCAATACTGGTAAGAAAACAGGTTTCTGGCTAGAAGAACTTGCTGCACCGTATTACACCTTTATTGACTCTGGTGCTGAAGTTACGCTGGCGTCGCCTCAAGGTGGGCAGCCACCACTAGATCCGAAAAGTAATTTGGCCGATGCGCAAACTGAAACCACTCATCGTTTTGAAGCTGATCCAACTGCAATGCAAGCATTGGCACAGACGCATAAACTTAGCGAAATTTCTGTAGCTGATTATGATGCAGTGTTTTATCCAGGCGGGCATGGCCCATTGTGGGATTTAGCAGAAGATCCGATTTCAATTTCTGTGATTGAACAGGCGATTCAGTCTGGCAAACCTGTTGCAGCAGTGTGTCATGCCCCGGGTGTTTTTCGACATGTGAAAGCGAGTAATGGAGCGCCTTTAGTTAGCGGTAAATTAGTGACTGGTTTCACCAATACTGAGGAGGCCGCTGTAGGTTTGACTGAAATTGTACCATTTTTAGTCGAAGACATGCTTAAAGAAAACGGTGGTCATTATTCTAAAGTGGATGATTGGCAAGTATATGTTCAAGTAGATGGCTTGCTGGTTACTGGACAAAATCCAGCATCTTCTGCTGCAACCGCTACAGCATTACTTCAATTGTTGAAATAAAGAGTAGCTAGTCTCTGTTGTGGTGCTTAGCAGTGAATAAACTTCTGACTCTGAGCAACTGGCGCAATAAGCAAAATAACCCTCACTTAATGGTGAAGGGCCTGAGTGAATAGCTTTCCTTCCTTTATTTTTCTATATACAGGAAGGAAGGTTATTTTTTTTAATTTAGATCAATTAAGCCATGATGACTTGGATTCAATGAAATGAAAGACAGCAAACTTTTTCAAAACTTAAGCTTAGGCCCTTATGTTTTGCAAAACCGTATTGTATTGCCACCATTAACGCGGTCGCGTAGTACTCAGCCAGGGAATATTCCAAATGAACTGATGGCAACCTATTATCAACAGCGTGCCGGGGCAGGATTTATGGTGACCGAAGGTACGCAAATCGAGCCACGTGGTCAAGGCTATGCTTGGACTCCCGGTATTTACAGCCCTGAACAGATTGCTGGATGGCGTAAAGTGACGGAAGCAGTGCATGCTAAAGGAGGCATTATTTTTGCACAACTTTGGCATGTTGGGCGTGTTTCACATACATCTTTGCAACCCGATCACGCATCACCGGTCGCGCCCTCGGCTATTAGGGCTGATAGTAATGTTAAAGTCTTTATTGAAACCGGGCCCAATGCAGGGGCCTTGGCTGATCCTTCAATGCCACGTGCTTTAAGCAATGCAGAAGTTAAAGAATTAGTGCAACTCTATGCTCAAGCAGCGCGTAATGCATTGGCTGCTGGTTTTGATGGGGTTGAAATTCATTGTGCAAATGGTTATTTGGTAAATCAATTTATCTCTGCACATAGTAACCACCGTGAAGATGAATATGGTGGATCACTAAACAATCGTTTGCGTTTTTTACGTGAAGTAGTACAGGCAGTTGCTGAGGTGGTTGGTGCAGATCGTTTAGGAGTGCGTTTTGCCCCGCTATTTGAAAGTACAGAGGAAGATCGTGTTTATATGGGGTTGGTTGAAGATGATCCACATGTGACTTATATTGAAGCCATAAAAATACTTGAAGAAGTTGGGATTGCCTATTTATCGATTGCAGAAGCTGATTGGGATCATGCACCAGAACTTCCTCATAATTTTCGTAAAGATGTCAGAGACACTTTCAGTGGTCGGATTATTTATGCAGGTCGATATACGGCAGAAAGAGGGACTCGAATTTTAAAGGCAGGGCTGGCCGATTTAATTGCATTTGGACGCCCATTTATTGCGAATCCAGATTTACCCGATCGCATCGCCAATGGCTGGCCATTGAATGCAGTAGATGCAAGCACTATGTATGGTGGGACGGAAAAAGGCTATATTGATTATCCAGCTTACGCAGATTAATATTGACTAAGTGAGTTATTTTGCCAACCTTTGTGGTTGGCAAAATAAGGACTTAGGATTGCTGTTGCCAGCATAAATTCTTATTAAAACAAATTCTTAAAAATTTTTAGCTGTGTAATGAGCCAACCTGCCAGTGGGAAAGAAATCAGTTGCGTTACTGGCACTAATACTATGACTTCAATCAACACCATCATCGGGAAACTTTGATGCTGAGTAATTGGCTTTAATAAAGTGAGTACCAGTAATAGTGTGGGATATAAGCCTAAATATCCGACTAAAATACGAGTCATGAGGGCTTTAGGAGAAGAATTCATTGTGCGCTATACTCATGGATTGTAAATTAATCTAATAGCAACACATTAATAACTAATCATTGGGCTGCTGTCATTAATTATGTAATTGATATTTAATCTAAATTTTATCAATCTTCACTTTTTAATAGAAATTTAGTTGCTCTCAGAGCTTGATGTAATGGTGTTTTATCTTTTTGCAACTTACTCAGTAATGCTGCACCTAACCACATTTGGTAAAGTACTTGTGCCAACGTCGAGGCCTCAGTATTTGCTTGAATAGACTGATCCTGTTTTCCCAAATCAATTAAACCAGCAATACGTTGGATTACATCATCCACGCCAGCGGACATAATGGAACGCATATCTTCAGATAGATCGGCAACTTCTGCGGCAAGTTTCACAATTAAACAGCTATTCGCCCAACCACAGTGTGTTTCAGGATCTTCTATCCATAAATTAAAATACTCAATCAGCTTTTGATAAGGGGATTTATCGCTACGCCATACATCATTTAAACGGACTTGGTAATTATCCACATAATGCTGTACCAATTCACATCCGAAAGCTTCCTTGGATTGGAAATAATGATAAAACGAGCCTTTGGGGATCTCACAGCTCTGTAAAATTTCCTGTAATCCTACGCCAGTAAAACCTTTATGCAAAATCAGGTCTGAACTGGTGTTAAGAATGTGTAAGCGCTTCGCTTCAGACTTTTTAATAGGAGTAGGCTTCATATTAATTATTTACTCTATTGTAAAAAAAATAGACCAGTCGTATTGTTTTTTATTATAACTCATCTACAATGGATGTAAAGAAATTTTAATCATAATTTTTGATTATGAAGAGAAATACTTTTAAATAAAACATGGAGTTATATGTGTGAAAACAGTTATTAATCAACGCATCGTTTTAGCTAAACGGCCAGTGGGTGAGCCAAAACACAGCGATTTTCGTATTGAGCAAGTTGAGCTCAATGAACTTAAACAAGGCGAGATATTGTTAAAAACCATTTACTTGTCACTCGATCCTTATATGCGTGGTCGCATGAGTGATGCTCCCTCATATGCAGCACCGGTTGAAATTGGCGAAGTGATGGTCGGTGGAACAGTCAGTCAAGTGATGGCCTCTAAAAACCCAAAATTCAAAGAAGGCGAGTGGGTTCTTTCTGGAAATGGTTGGCAGGGCTACGCAATTTCTGATGGGACTGCATGTCAAAGCTTAGGTATGCAACCCGAACATCCATCTTGGGCATTGGGTATTTTGGGGATGCCTGGCTTTACTGCTTATATGGGGTTGTTGGACATTGGTCAGCCTAAAGCCGGTGAAACTTTAGTCGTTGCAGCTGCAACGGGACCTGTTGGTGCTACAGTTGGACAAATTGGCAAACTTAAAGGTTGTCGCGTGGTTGGCGTCGCAGGTGGGGCTGAAAAATGCCATTATGCAGTACAAGAACTCGGCTTCGATGCTTGTATCAATTATCATGATGAAAATTTTGCAGAACAATTACAACAAGCAGTTCCCAACGGTATTGATATTTATTATGAGAATGTAGGGGGTAAAGTGTTTGATGCGGTATGGCCATTGCTTAACTCTGCGGCACGTGTACCGGTGTGTGGTGTGGTTTCGCAGTATAACGCTACCGAGCAAGCACAAGGGCCAGACCGTTTACCTGGCTTTATTTCCACTCTTTTAAGAAAGCGTATTCGCATGCAAGGCTTTATTATTTTTGATGATTATGGCAATCAGTATCCGGAATTCAATCAGCAAATGTCTGAATGGTTGAAAGACAGAAAAATCAAATATAAAGAGCATATGGTGCAAGGTTTAGATAACACGATCAATGCTTTCAATGGTATGTTAAAAGGCAAAAACTTTGGCAAAGTGGTTGTAAAAATTTAAAAAAATAGGAATATTATGATTACACTACATCATTTAGATCAATCACGTTCTTTTCGCATTTTGTGGTTACTTGAAGAAATCAAGCAGCCCTATGAGCTGAAAAGCTATTATCGTGACTCAAGCACGCATTTGGCCCCTGAATCTTTAAAAAACATCCATCCTTTAGGGAAATCTCCAGTATTGGAATGGGATGGCAAAGTTATTGCAGAGTCAGGCGCAATCGTTGAGTTATTAATTCAGAAACTTGCGCCGCATTTAGCACCAGATATGGATGAACCTACCTATGTCGATTATCTACAGTGGATTCATTTCTCAGAAAGCTCTGCCATGCTGCCATTTTTATTAAAAACGTTTAATGCGATTGAAACCAAGCAGGGTACGAAGTTGGTATTTCTAGAAAATTATACTCAAGTTGAGTTCGATAAAGTATTCGGCCATTTAAATGAATATTTAAAAGATAAAGAATTTCTAGTGGCAGACCGTTTAACCGGTGCTGACTTTATGATGGGCTTTGGACTACATGCTTTAGTTTATCATATGGGACAAGGTGAAAATTATCCCCATATCCAACGTTATGTAGCAGGTTTAAGCCAACTACCTAGCTGGCAAGCCGCAGTACAAATTGAACAAAATGGTGTGAAAAGTCAAAAATAGCAAGATTGATTTTTTAAAGGCAATTTAGAAAAAGAATCGTGATTGTCAAGTACATCTAGTTATAAAATAAGCTGACACTTATTTAAATTAAACGCCTAATGAATTTCATCGGGCGTTCTCTATTTTAAAGATAAGGAATTACCATTATTTAAGACAAGTTTCGCCTATTCTTCCCATCAAATTCCTATCAAAAGAGTTTGAATATCACGACGGTTACGTTGAAAGATATAATCAACTTCTGAAAGAAAGAAACGTGACTAACGCACAGCAAGATTAAATTATTCCTCGGGGTATTAAACAAGTAAACTACATCATTTTACTAACATAAACGCATATACGTAAAAATCACGCCCCGTTTAACTGGCAATAGTTTTTGAACCCTTGTATAAAAGTTTAAACGAATCTAGCAAGTCTTTATTTAATGTTAATACTCATCCAGTATTGAGGTTTTTTATCTTTTCTTGCCTGTGATCTAGGTTGTAATACTCTAATTTCATACTCACCTGAAGCAGGTAAAATATAAATACCATTATCATCAAGCTTTGGAGAATATTCTCCAAGATTGATGGAGTCTTTTAATTGATTACCCCATAAGTAAGTTTCAACATTTCCTCCAGTCAACCTCACTTTTAACTTTTGCCCTTTTTTAGCATAAAATTTGTAGGAATCATACTTGTATCCATCTATCCTTCCGTAATAATTTGCAGAGTAAGCTTTTTTAGCAAACTTAACTACAACAGTCTTTCGTATATCATTGTTATCATTTGCAAGTGCGGCAGGGCTAAGCATAGTTAAAGTTAGGGTCATAAAAGCACCAGCTAGTAATTTCGTATTCGCTATTTTCATAAGGTTACCTTAATTCTTGTATCGCCCCTGACATAGTAACATAAGTAATAAGTAACCATGAATCATGGAACAGAACTGTGAATAGTCATAACATAGAGTTGCACTTCAAATGTTAATTTAAGACTTGCGAAATCAATGGTTAATTAATTGGTCACTAAGGAATAGCCAATCTATATATAAACTTTATTTAACAAATACTTATAAAAATATATGATGCGTATCATACGCATCATATATAAAGCGTTCTATTTTGATATAATTGATCCAATCAACCCCTTATTAGGTTTCATTTAAATTCCATGAGTCTTACTGATATTAAAGTTCGCCAAGCTCATTGCAAGGAAAAAACCTGTTTTTTATCCGATGAAGATGGGCTTAGCCTGAAGATTGAGCCGAGTGGAAGAAAATCTTGGTGCTATCGCTATACAGATCCACAAACTAAAAAACGTCGACGCATTCAGTTAGGTCTTTATCCTGATTTATCGCTGAAAAAGGCACGACAAGTCAGAGATGACTTTAAAGACAATAATTTCTGTTTTGAACATGATACTGCCTCTAATCTTATCACCTTTGGTAAGGTCGGGGAGGAGTGGTTACAGTTCAAACTGAAGAATGCCTTCAACGATCTACCCCGCTGTGGTGTACTACAGTTAGCAGAAAGATGCTTACAGCAAGATATTTATCCAGACCTTCAGGATTTACCTTTTCAAAACATCAAGCGCTATGACCTGGTTTCAGTAATCAAAAAAATAGAGGGACGCCAAGTAAAAGAACCTGTCAAAAAAGCTTGTAGTTATTTGAACCAAATTTATGACTACGCTGTAGCGATGGGTTATTGTGAGTTCAACATCGCTCATGGTTTAAATAAAATCACCATTAACAGCAAAATCAAGAAAAATTATCCGTATTTGAAAGCGGAGGAAATATCTGATTTTAAGAATAAATTACAAAAATTGGATGCCCATCCCATTATTAAAAAAGCACTGATGTTCAAATTACATACTGGCGTGAGAGGGGCCGAATTGTTATTGGCTGAGCCTCATCATTTTGATTTAAATGAAAAAATCTGGAAAATACCTGCCTTGCATATTAAACAGTTTCGACGAAAAGTCATATTAGGCCATGAGATTCCAGATTTTTTAGTTCCACTTTCAAATCAGGCTTTAGAGATTTTGAAAGACGTCATGCAGTGGTCATACGGTGAAAAATACCTTTTTGCTAGCCCTCGCAAACACAATCAACCGATTCATTTTAATACTCTAAATATGGCCATACGTAAGATGGGGTATGGCAAACATCAACTATCTTCTCATGGATTACGTTCTACTTTTAGTACCATTTTGAATGACTCAGGTTTGTTCCAAGATAATTGGATTGAGGCACAACTTTCACATATTGATAAGAACCGTACCCGTGCCAGCTATAATCACGCTGACTATTTAGCTCAACGGACTGAAATGATGCAGTGGTGGGGTGATTATTTAAGTACTAGTAAGTGAAAATCGTACTTTTATACATAAACTTAAAACATGATGGGGTGTCAAATGGATAGTAAACAATATACTTACCGTGTTAAATGGTCAGCTGAAGATAATGGGTATGTTGGGTTGTGTGCTGAGTTTCCATCATTGTCTTAGCATGATGCGGATCAGTCTAAAGCATTCTCAGGAATAGAGGAGCTCGTTGCTGATGTTGTCGCTGATATGATTAGCAATAATGAAAAAGTTCCTACACCACTCTCCGGAAAAATATAGTAGGCAATTTATTGTCCTTGTTCTCAGTGGTTCAACAAAAACTAGCCCTCGAAGCTGCAGAACGTAGTGTGGGCATGAATCGTTTAGTATCAGTAAAAAGAGCTATGTAATTTTAGTCTTTACTAAGGTCTAGTAGGAGTGAGTGATAAAGCAGGAACAAGAATTTATGCTTCATATACTCTGTAAATCGTATGAATTTGAATTAATAGGTATTTTAAAAGAAAGTTTTCTTTGATTTAGTGTTTTTATATAAAAAAAATAATTTTTAAAAATAACTTAGGCTAATTGATAAACACTATCTGGAAAGATTAAAAGAAAATATTTTTTAATTTCTGCTAATTCATTTAAGGCAGGTTCTCTTTCTAGCAGTTGAAATGTCCAAATAAGTACAGCCTGATGATTATCATAGCAAGTATTTACTCCAAGAAAATTAGCCAATCCATAACTTCTATTGATGTTCATTTCTTTAATTAATTGATTTCCTAAGTCACGAGCTTGCTGGCTGATTAATAACTCATTTGGTAACACGGCGGTCATCTCCACAAAAAAATCTAATGCAGGTTCAATCCTTATATTTAAAAAGTTATAATTTAATTGAAATGGATAAAATATACTTTCTATAAGTTGTAATAACCTGCTGTAGGTTAATTTTAGCAAAGTATTACTCAGGCAACAACTTCAAATAACCCACAGCAAGTTATTTTTTGTAAATTAATTTAAATATGATTACTTGTAAGTTATCTAGCCTCATGGGCGATAGAAAAATTTTAAAATTAAGTGAAGTGGTGCATGCAACAGGTATCAATCGCAACACGCTCACAAGTATGTATTATGACCGTGCTGTACGTATTGAATTACCAGTCGCCGATAAGTTGTGTAAGTACTTTAACTGTACGATGAATGATTTGTTTGAGTTTAAGGAAGAAGTTGAAGAAAAAGATTAACTTAATACTTCGTTTGATAAGTTTTTCGAAGAAAAAGACTAGCCAATACTTAGTTTGATAAGTTTTTCTCTGCAGATCTAATATTGAATTTTATAAAATATCATTACAAACAGATACTAATTTCATTACTTCTAAAATGAAATCAATCGAATGGTAGAGTTTTTTTGCTATTTGCATTTTAAGGTGGGATTTTGAGGCCTTGTTGCGCAAACCTACCGATAAGGTCTTATACAGCAATAGCCTACACCTAAATTTATCGTACACCGAATTGGTCATCCTACAATCATGCTTTGATCAATCATGGTAATTTTACAATTTGGTTTGATACTAAGATTCAATGATATTCGCAGTCACAAGGAAAACATGGTCGAAATCAAACTTATTCTGACATAGCCATTCAGTGCTATCTCATGATTAAATCCTTATTTCGTCTTTCTGTATGCATGGTGACTGGCTTTGTCCAAAGCTTGATTAAACTTTGCGGATTAGATTGGACAGCTCTGGATTATTCAACCATTCGCAGAAGACAAAAGCATATTGATATTCAAATTAGCTATGAAAAGAGTTGCAATGGACTGCATCTACTCGTTGATTCCACGGATTTGAAGTTCTTAGGTGAAGGTGAATGGAAACGTAAAAAGCATTAGCCGAAATATCGTCGCCAATGGCGTAAACTTCATATTGGTATAGATACTAAAACCCTGCTAGGTAGAACACTATGGAAAAAATGGTCAGGCTATCATCGCCGAAGTTTGGTCGAAACAAAGATGCACTGCATCAAATTATTAGGCGATAAATTAATGGCAAGAAGCTTTCCTAGTCAGATGAGTGAAATTCATGCTCGCGTAGCAGTCCTCAACAGATTTATGGAATTAGGCCGACCTAATACCCGAGTTGTAACTTAAATTTGAGTTGCTTAGGAAAACTCAATCTTTAAAGGCTTTATGCAACAAAGAACTTCGAAATTGATTTATGGATTATGAGCACCCTAAGGGCTTATAATTCAAAATATTTTCAATTATGGGGTGGTGAATTTTGGATAAGGTGAAAGCAAAAAAAAATAGGGTAAGCGGATTAAATGGTTGATCTTACCTTTGCATGAGAGTGAGGCAAACCGGCATCTCATCGGATTATCTGGTTGGCACTCCAACCTACTGCTGATGCATGCTTCCCTCGCTAATTCCAGCAAGAACCCCACACGCCTTAACTTCCCGGTCATCGTTGCAACGCGCTCTTAGTGAAACGAGTTGTTTCTCAAGCGCCTGTAGAGCGGTTATCTGCGAGCGCACATGAGAGATGTGATCATCGAGCAAGGCATTGACAGCGGTACAGGACTGATGAGGGTCGTCCTGATAGCGCTTTAGTTCGTGAATTTCTGCCAGTGACAGATCCAGGATGCGGCAGCGACGAATAAAGGCCAGCCGCTCAACGTGTTTCTCGGTATAGACACGGTAACCGTTCTCCTGCCGACCAGGCGGCGGCAACAAGCCCTGCCGTTCGTAGAAGCGGATCGTCTGTGTATCTACCCCTACTGACTGTGCCAACTGACCAATACGCATCGGGTTCCTCCGCAACGGATTCTCTACGCTATTGACATTATAGCTACTATATAGTTTTAAATGAAAACCCGATCACATTCAAGTGGAGTCATATCATGAGTAAAAACTGCGGAGGCCCCTGTGGCGACCATGCAAGGCCTGCGTCGGATACCGATATGCAGGCCTCCTCCGATGCGTCGGGGGAATGGGTCAGTGTTTATGCCGTGCCGAAGATGGACTGTCCATCAGAAGAGCGCATGATTCGCCTGGCCCTGAACGGCGTTGAGGGGATTCGGGCACTGTCCTTCGACTTGTCGAACCGCCGGTTGAAGGTCGTGCATGACGGTGAGGTCGAGCCCGTCACCTCGAAACTGAAGACCTTGGGGCTAGGCGCCTCGCTTCAGGAAACCGTCGCTGCAAATCCGGAGACCATCAAGGCCGCCGAGTTTTCGGCAGCTTCTGCTAAGCAAGAATCCGGGACCCTGCGCTGGTTGCTCGGCATCAATGCACTTCTGTTCGTGGTGGAAATGACTGCCGGTCTGATCGCCCGGTCCACTGGCCTGATTGGAGAATCCCTGGACAATTTTGCCGATGCGGCGGTGTACGGGCTTGCCCTTTATGCGGTTGGACATAGCGTGAAAATGCAGGTACGTGCCGCGCATCTTGCTGGTGTACTGCAACTGATCTTGGCTGTGGGCGTACTCATAGAGGTGGTGAGACGCTTTGTATTCGGTAGTGAGCCTGAATCGCTGGTGATGATGGCTATCGCATTCGTCGCATTGATTGCCAATACCAGTTGTCTGCTGCTCATATCCAAACATCGGGAGGGCGGGGCGCACATGAAGGCAAGCTGGATATTCTCGGCCAACGACGTGGTGATCAACCTGGGGGTCATCACCGCCGGCGCTCTGGTCGCGTGGACCGGGTCCAATTATCCGGATCTGATTATCGGCACCATCGCGGGGGTAATTGTACTTAACGGTGCTAGACGCATTCTGGCGCTCAAGGATTAAGCAATGTCCATTTTTGGCAAACATCTGTCACCGTACGCTCTGTTGTCCATATCGGGCCTGCTGGCAGCGTCTGATCAGGCCATAAAATGGCTGGTGCAACAATCAATGGCATATGGCGAGTCTATTTCAGTGACCTCATTCTTTAACTGGGTACACGTATGGAATACCGGTGCCGCATTCAGTCTTTTTGCGAATGGTGGAGGCTGGCAGCGCTACTTTTTTATCGGAATCGCGGTAGTGGTCTCGATTTTTCTGATCAAGCTGATCCTTGAAAATCGTCATAAAGGAGAAGCCATCGCTTACAGTCTTATCCTCGGTGGCGCCATGGGCAACCTGATTGACCGGGTCTTTCGCGGCTATGTTGTGGATTCCTTTGATTTCTATTGGCGAGACTGGCATTGGCCGGCCTTCAACCTGGCTGATATTGCAATTGTCCTCGGTGCCTTACTTTTAGTTTCCAGCGGCTTTGTTGCACAAACCTATCTGTAAAGGCTTTTTCAGCGATATAATTTTCAAATGAAGAAGCCTACACACAAAATCTACCGCACAACCAATTGGCCCGCATATAACCGAGCACTCATTAATCGCGGAAATATTGCCCTTTGGTTTGATCCTGCTACGCAATGGTATGCTCCATCAAAAGGCAAACAAGGGCGAAATCAAACCTACTCCGACGCAGCCATCCAATGCTGCTTAATGATTAAATCCTTATTCCGTCTATCTTTACATATGGTCACTGGCTTTGTGCAAAGTCTGATTAAACTTTGCGGATTAAATTGGACCGCACCAGATTACAGTACGCTTTGTAGAAGACAAAAGCATATTGATATTGCAATCAGCTACCAAAAAAGTAGCGATGGGCTGCATCTACTCGTAGACTCTACAGGGATGAAGTTTCTAGGTGAGGGCGAATGGAAACGCAAGAAACATGGAGCTGAATATCGTCGCCAATGGCGTAAACTACATATTGGTATAGATGCCAAAACCCTACAAATACGCGCTATTCAGCTCACAACCAATAATGTCTGTGATTCACAGGTGCTTGGTGATTTACTTAATCAGATTCCACAAGATGAGCAGATTGACTCTGTTTATACCGATGGAGCTTATGACACCAAGCAATGCCGTCAGGTCATTGCAGATCGGCAAGCACATGCGGTGATTCCACCTAGAAAAAATGCGAAACCATGGAAAGATACAAAGAGTAGCTCGCTAGAGCGAAATGAATTACTTCGAACAATTAAACGTTTAGGTAGGACACTATGGAAAAAATGGTCAGGCTATCATCGCCGAAGTTTGGTTGAGACTAAAATGCACTGCATCAAATTATTAAGAGATAAACTCAGTGCAAGGAGCTTTGATAGCCAAGTCAATGAGGTTCATGCACGTGTAGCAGTCCTCAACAGATTTACGGAATTAGGTCGACCACTTACCCAAGTTACGCCTTAAATTTGGCTCAATTAGGGGCGCTTTGCCTTTCAAATCTTTGTGCAACAAAGCCATTTGGAATATAAATAAGATTTAGTTAAAATTAACATTATTCATATAAATTAACATTATGTATTACATTTACTAATAATTTAAAATAATTAGTAGAAAAAAATTATGTTTTAATTATTTCTTTGATTATATAAGTTGAGAGTAAAAAATGATTAATACGGAATTTTCAAAGTGTATTTCTGCATGTACAAACTGTTCACTTATTTGTACTGAATGTGCAACTTCTTGTTTAAAAGAAAAAGATTTAGAGATGATGCGTGAATGTATTCAACGTTGTCTAGAATGTGCAGATATTTGTCAGTTATGTGTGCGTATGCAACAACATAACTCACCTTTCCTCAAAGAGATTTGTGAGCTTTGTGCTAAGATCTGTGAATATTGTGCGGAAGAGTGTGAAAAACATTCACATGATTATTGTAAAAAATGTGCTGAGGCTTGCCGTCAGTGTGCAGAAGAATGTCGAAAAATTGCCATGTAAAATACTTCAATAATGTTAATTATATGGCTCTAGACTAACATAATCATTCTACTAGTCTAGAGCCTTTCCTAAAATTAACATAATACACCTTATACGAAATTCTTATATTTTTTTCTTTATTTTTCAATGGTATAATACAATCTTTAAAGCCCCTTTTCTCCAATCGGGGCTTTTTTATGATTTATTACGTTCTCTAATCCCCCCATTTCTCTTAGGTCTCTTTTGTTAGCGCTGACTGGATATTGACGGTCATTTAATTCACAGCTTTAACCAAATCGAACTATATACATTTTCAAATTTCGTACTTGAGCGAAAGTAGGAAAGTGTTGCCTGGAGAGAATAAGAAATGGGTTCTACACGACTATTGACCAATATTATTCAGCGTAAAGTCATGTTGCCAGAAGAAATGTCACCTTCAATGCAGCGTGACAATTTTGAAGTGACACTGACTGATTTTGAAAAGCATCCAATCATCAAATGTTTATTTAAGGCGGATAACCAGCGTTCTACGGAATGTTGGAGCGTGCAAGAAATTGCAAACTTTATTGAGGATTGCACAGAAGATCAAAACATCAATTTATGCATTTTGTATTGGAAAGATATACACAGCAATATTTACATTATTGATGGAGCACATCGTCTTTCCTGTATCTATGCGTGGATCAATAGATATTTTGCGGATGAGCAAGTCCCTCAAGCACCTAATTTCAATGATCAACAAAAACAAGATATTCGTTACCTCCGCAATTATTTAGGAGATCTTGCTGATTTTCAAAAAATTTGTACTGATGCCGAATTTGCAGAAAAAAAAATCGAAATTAGGCGATATTAAAATCAGTTTCCGGCAGGTACTGGGGACTCCGGAAGATGCGCGACGGGTATTTCAATCTATTAACTCAGATACTAAACGTTTAGATAAATATGAGGAATATCACCTAAGAAATCGCGGTAGTGACGCGTATTATGCGATCTATGCCTGTTGTTATATCAATGACAATAAATCTAACCTAGAAGAGCTCCAATATACACGTTTAAATGAGTTGATTGAGTTAGGGGAGAGGATCCACCAGTTACTTTTTTCGACCATTTTATTAGACAATGAAATGAGTCATGGCAAAAAAATTGGCCTGGTCAATGAGCTGATGAATATCATTGCGGGTGATCAGATTCATAATATTATGAGTCTGAATCAGGGGGAGCGCGTTGAAAACCTAATGTCGCATCTGTTGACCATTCTTTGCAGAATAGCGACGCCTGTAAAAAATGCTGGGGTTCCGAGTTTGGGCTTACATCCATACTTATATTTTTATAAGGATCAGAGTTTTCAGATTACTTCTTTTCTTGCATGGTTTTCAATTGTGTATGAAATTCATGAAAGCCGCATGCAGATTCATCATCGAAAGATTAGTTTCAAGGACTTCACCCGGGTACGCCGTAGTATTGAGTTCTTGATCGCCAATTTCCCCGTGGCGACCACCGAAACGGTCGGCAAGTTCGGCAGTGGTATCAAGGGCTATGATCGGCTACAAATTGTCTATAAAGCCTTTATTTGCTTAAGCTTGGAAATGGAGGTTGATTTTGATGATGAGGAATGCCTGAATACCTTTATTCTGTCCATGTCTAAGGCCTTCAAGTACATAAACTTTAACGAGTTTTATGTCGAAAGATTTTTGGGTGGTTATGATGATGCAGTCGTCAAGCATGTGGTGGGATATGTGGAGTCGATTAGTCCAATTTCTCGGTCAAAGCCCAAGGCCTTTTCGGGGTCGTCTCAGGAAACGGAAAATATAGCACGCTAAGGATTTTCACTCCGACTTCTTTTAACGATATCCAACACGGTATTTTTGCTTAGATTGACCAGCCGACCGACTTGTCGATAAGAGTGTCCAGCAGACACCAACTCCAACACTTTAGGTGCCAGACGATCTGACTTGGTACGTTGACCAGGACGACGACCAAACACAACGCCCCGCGCTTGTGCCGCTGCTACACCAGAGCGCACACGTTCACGTAGTAAATCTCCCTCAAACTCTGCTAATGCAGACATCACAGAAGCCATGAGCTTTCCCTGAGATGTGGAAAGGTCAAACTGCAAACCTGTTTGTGCCACCAGAGATACCCCGAAATGCCCAAGATCTTGTAATGACTGTACGAGATCCACGGTGCTTCTGCCCCAGCGTGTCAATTCCGTCACCAAGATGGCATCGATTTCACGAGATTGCGCCATGGTCATCAAGTATTTTCTTTGCAATCTCTCATCCTTACTGCCTGATGCAGTTTCTTTCCAAACACCGACAACATCGTAGCCGCAACGATTGGCGTAGGCACGTAGGTCATATTCCTGTCGTTCGCAGGACTGATCGTTCGTTGATACTCGGCAATAAATGGCCGCATTCTGTCCCAATTGAACCTCCTTGCGAAATTGCAGCGCAAAGCTAAGCGTGGCGGTACAAAATAATGTACCTTTAATAGTTTAGTTTATTTGGGACTAATGAGCCATGCCGCGCCATTCTATTTTGTCGTCCACGGAATTGGGAAGCCTGTTCGAAATTCCAGATGATAGAGCTTTTATGCTTCAGCATTACACTCTGAGTGATTCTGATAAATCCATAGTCCATCAACATCGAGGGGCATCCAACAAGCTAGGCTTTGCAATTCAACTTTGCTACATGCGTTACCCTGGAGTGATATTGGGTATTAACGACGAACCATTCAAACCCTTACTTTTCATGATGGCTGCTCAACTTAGTATATCAGTGGACTGCTGGAATGATTATGGTCAGCGCGAGCAAACAAGACGAGAACATATTGCCGAATTGAAAAAAGTTTTTGGGTTCAAACTATTCACCTTGAGTGACTATCGGCAATCGGTCAATATGATGGTGGATTTGTCCCTTCAGACAGATAAAGGTCTTATTTTAGCCACAACTCTCGTTGAAAATTTACGACAAAAATCAGTCCTTTTGCCAGCTATAAATGCAATTGATAGTATTTGCGCAGAAGCAATCACATCTGCCAACCGCATAATTTATACTGCTTTGACGAGCTCACTTTCAGAAACTCATCGTCAAAATATAGATGCTTTGCTGAACCGTAAAGAGGGCAGCAAACTGACAATATTGGGGTGGCTTAGACAGTCACCAGCTAAACCAAACTCAAAGTACATGCTTGAGCACATTGAGCGGCTGAAGTGCTTACAAGCCATCGATCTACCTGAAGACATTGGAAAACACGTTCATCAAAATCGCTTACTGAAAATTGCTCGCGAAGGTGGGCAAATGACTCCTGCTGATTTGGCCAGATTTGAATCTCAACGTCGATATGCCACTTTGGTAGCAATCGTTGTGGAGAGTATGGCCACGATCACCGACGAAATTATTGACCTGCATGATCGCATTATTGGAAAGCTATTTGCTATCGCAAAAAATAAACACCAGCAACAATTTCAATCATCAGGTAAAGCGATCAACGACAAAGTGCGTTTGTATGGGCTTATCGGGAAAGCCTTGCTAGATGCCAAGCAAAATGGCAGTGATCCGTTTGCCGCCATCGAAACTGTTATTTCATGGGATGCTTTTGCAGCAAGTATTACTGAGGCAGAAAAACTGGCGCAACCCGAAGACTTTGATTTTTTACCACGAATTGGCGAGAGCTATGCAACTTTACGCCGTTACGCGCCAGAACTTCTTGCCATACTTAAATTGCGTGCTGCCCCAGCAGCAAAAGATATGCTTGCCGCTGTAGAGTTGCTCCGCAGCATGAATGTTGATAATACACGAAAAATCCCCTCTAATGCTCCAATAGCGTTTATCAAAAAACGGTGGGCAAGACTAGTCTTTACCGATGATGGTATTGATCGCCGCTATTACGAAATATGTGTGTTATCTGAACTTAAAAACTCGCTACGGGCTGGGGATCTCTGGGTACAAGGCTCTCGCCAATTCAAAGACTTCGATGAGTATTTAGTGACTGCTGATAAATTTAATCAGCTAAAACAGTCCAATGAGTTACCTCTAACCATTACTACTGATTGTGATCTATATTTGCAAAGTCGCCTTTCACTATTGGAGCAGAAATTAGCAATCATTAATCGCATGGCAGCGACCAACGATTTGCCTGATGCGATGATCAATCAATCTGGTCTAAAAATAACACCTCTCGATGCCGTGGCTCCTGATACAGCCCAAACTTTAATTGACCAAACAGCAATGCTGTTACCACATATCAAGATCACCGAATTATTAATGGAGGTCGATGAATGGACAGGCTTTACTCGACACTTCACTCATTTGAAAACGGATGACACTGCGAAGGATAAAGCGTTATTGCTCACGACCATACTGGCTGATGCAATTAATTTAGGGCTGACGAAAATGGCCGAATCATGTCCTGGTACAACTTATGCCAAACTCTCATGGCTACAGGCTTGGCATATCCGTGATGAAACTTATTCAACGGCATTGGCCGAATTGGTGAATGCTCAATTGAAACAACCTTTCGCTGAAAACTGGGGAGATGGCACTACCTCCTCATCAGATGGCCAACGCTTCCGCGCAGGTGGCAGAGCTGAAAGTACAGGACATATCAATCCAAAATATGGCGCAGAGCCTGGAAGGTTATTTTATACACACATTTCTGATCAATACGCACCATTTAGCAGTAAGCTGATCAATGTGGGCGTTCGTGATTCAACCTATGTTCTTGATGGGCTGCTGTATCACGAGTCTGATTTACGCATCGAGGAACACTACACCGATACGGCTGGATTCACCGACCATGTTTTTGCACTCATGCACATGCTAGGGTTTCGATTTGCACCACGAATTCGTGATCTGGGCGATACGAAACTCTATATTCCAAAGTCAGACATAGACTATGCCGCACTTAAACCCATGATTGGCGGCACACTGAATATCAAACAGATTCGTACTCATTGGGACGATATTTTGCGTCTGGCCGCATCAATCAAGCAAGGGACTGTCACAGCGTCGCTAATGCTACGTAAACTCGGTAGTTATCCACGACAGAATGGTTTGGCATTGGCATTACGAGAGCTGGGGCGTATTGAGCGCACACTGTTTATCTTGGATTGGTTGCAAAGCGTAGAACTACGCCGTCGGGTTCAAGCTGGATTAAATAAAGGTGAAGCCCGTAATGCATTAGCGCGCGCCGTTTTCTTTTATCGATTGGGTGAGATTCGAGATCGAAGCTTTGAGCAACAGCGTTATCGAGCCAGTGGCTTGAATCTAGTGACCGCCGCCATTGTATTGTGGAACACGGTTTATTTAGAGAGAGCGACTAACGCCCTACGAGGGCATGGTCGCACAGTCGATGATACCTTGCTGCAATATCTGTCACCGCTGGGGTGGGAGCACATCAATTTAACTGGGGATTATCTATGGCGAAGCAAAGCCAAGATAGGTGGTGGAAAATTTAGGCCATTGCGCGCAATTGAAAAACCTTAGCGTGCTATATTTTCCGTTTCCTGAGACGACCCCTATCATTACGACGAACTTGAGCTTCTCGGAATGGAGCAATGTATTTGGTGATGCTAAGTTGACGACTGCACTGCTGGATCGACTGACTCATCATTGCCATATCATCGAAACGGGTAATGAATCCTATCGTTTTAAGCAAAGCACGGAGGAAGCCAAGCAGCGTATAAAGAAACGAGAAGCAGAGAAAGGAGAGTTATTTTAACCGTCGATCAGTGAAGAAAAAGCAACAGCAATTGATCGATTTATCCACAGCAGTGTAGTACGCTACATTGCTTAAATGCCTGGTCAATATTCAACGAGCATCGCTGGTCAATATTAAGTGAGCGTCAACAATCTTGGGCATTTCGGGGTATCTCTGGTGGCACAAACAGGTTTGCAGTTTGACCTTTCCACATCTCAGGGAAAGCTCATGGCTTCTGTGATGTCTGCATTAGCAGAGTTTGAGGGAGATTTACTACGTGAACGTGTGCGCTCTGGTGTAGCAGCGGCACAAGCGCGGGGCGTTGTGTTTGGTCGTCGTCCTGGTCAACGTACCAAGTCAGATCGTCTGGCACCTAAAGTGTTGGAGTTGGTGTCTGCTGGACACTCTTATCGACAAGTCGGTCGGCTGGTCAATCTAAGCAAAAATACCGTGTTGGATATCGTTAAAAGAAGTCGGAGTGAAAATCCTTAGCGTGCTATATTTTCCGTTTCCTGAGACGACCCCTAACTGAAGACATTGACGGTGGATGGGCTGCAATGGGAATTAAAACCTCTACAGAGTTCACAGCGGGTTGCAAGCGTTGGGTTGAGTTGAGGTTATCGGATTGGAAGTGGAGGGCTGCCATATGATTGCCATCTCTGACATAGCGTTTTAAGGTATTTTTCTAGGGCGTATTGATGTTTCAACGTATTAACAATCATACGAACAACCTCATTCTCTCAGGTCATTTTCTTCTTGCCGATGGGTGATTTTTCGCCGATAAGCACTTGGTGATACACCAAACCAGCGTTTAAACGCGCGCCGAAAATTAGCAGAGTCGTGGTAATTCAGTAAGCTGGCAATTGCCTCGACCGATATTTGAGGGTCATGTAAATAACTACTGGCTTTCTCAGATAAAATCCGATCTCGAATCAGCCGGTAACTCGTGTTCTCTTTGACCAGACGTCTGGCCAGCGTACGCTTATTCATAAACAAGGCTGCAGCCAGATCCTCTTCACTCAGTTGCCCGAGCGGATAGGACAGCATGGCTTTTTGCACTTGGTAGGTGGTGCTGTGTTGTTGGGTCTTGAGCCGGTTGAGGATCATTTCGCATTGTTGCATCGCCAGCAGATAGCTATCGTGCTGCGCGGATGCATTGGCAATCAAGCACAACTCGGTCGGCACTCGGATCGACAGTTGTGGCTGATCAAACTGATAGGTACCGGCAAGATAATCCGCGTAACAGGCATGATGATCGGGGGCGGGATGGCTAAACTGAATCACCGCCTCGGTCAGCGGTCGTCCAACAATAAATTCGGCACATTCCGAAAAAATCACCGCAACAGTTTCGGACAGTAGCCGATGTACTGCATGACTCAAGGTCTGCTCAAAGAAAATCAAGCAGGTCGTCCACTCAGCATTGGTGTGTGTTTCGAGCCTAATCAAACTCATACGGGTCGGCAAAAAAGTTTGAAACGCTTGTAACACGGCCAATAAGTTCGGGCTGCTATTGATTAAAAAGCCCATCGAGCCATGTGTTGACGGCGTGAGCCGCTGCCCTAAACGCAAGCCAAACTGATCGGATGCGGACAACTCCAAGCTATTTTGTAAGATTTGAATCTGTTGGCTGGCCGTGATCATCGTGTCGTCACGCATCAGTTGTTCAGCGGTCAGCGTGGTGAATTTTAATAGTTTAGGTAGGTCACGCGCCTGCAAGTCCAGCTCTCGGCCAATCAGACGGGTATAGCTACAGGGGATATTAGCAGATTCACTTGTACTGGCGAGACCAGTCAGCAGACTTGGATGCAACATGGCTCAAACACCTCAATAACAGACCAGTATGAAAGAACATCGACTAGAAAAATGCAATCGACGATGGGGCTACAGCGCCATAATCGTCTTTTAATGACCCTATATTGTCAACAAGAGACCTGTAAGCAGTATGGATACATGTCTATTATGAGTAAAGAGGGATGGCTATTTTCATCGGCGTCACCAGCAGCCGTATACCACACAGGAGTAGTAATAATGGGTCAAATTACATTGATCGAGTATGACGGTACCGCCACCGTACTTGACATCGAAGCGGGCAAGTCGCTGATGCAACTGGCTATCGATCACGGCGTATCCGGCATTGATGGAGATTGCGGTGGCGAATGTGCTTGTGGAACCTGTCATGTGATCGTTGACGGTGCTTGGCTGGCGGCGACAGGACAGCCCAATGACGAAGAGGCGCGCATGCTAGAGATGGTACCAGAAGGTACGGCGTCGTCTCGTTTGGCGTGCCAGATTCAATTGTCCGATGCAATGGATGGCATGGTGGTGCATTTGCCTGAGTTTCAAATGTAGTGACGGCAGATTTCAACAGCTGTTAAGCATCATCATTGAGGAATGAATCATGAAAAACATGCAAGCCACACTAAACCAAATTTCAGCCCTGCTGCCGATACCCATGCATTTACAAGTGAAAGGCATGCAGGTGTTCCAAAAGGTCAAGCAACGGGTGACACAGGCGCAACCGTTCCCTGATTTTGTAGAAAAGCCAATCCCCGATGTTGCCACGCTCAAGCTCGAAGACATCGATATGAGCAATCCGTTTTTATATCGACAGCATCAATGGCAGTCATACTTTAAGCGGCTACGCGACGAGCGTCCTGTTCATTACCAAAAAAGCAGTCCATTCGGTGCATTTTGGTCGATTACCCGTTATGACGATATTGTGTTCGTGGACAAATCCCACGAGCTGTTTTCGGCGGAACCGGTGATTGTGATTGGCAAGCCGCCCGCCGGACTGGATGTGGAAATGTTTATTGCAATGGATCCGCCTAAGCACGATGTGCAGCGTCAAGCGGTACAAGGTGTGGTCGCACCGAAAAATTTAAAAGAAATGGAAGGGCTGATCCGCAGTCGGGTACAAGAGATTTTGGATGATTTGCCGCTCGATACGCCGTTTGATTGGGTGGAGCGGGTGTCCAAAGAAATCACCGCACGCATGCTGGCGACCTTGTTAGATTTTCCGTATGAACAGCGGCACAAGCTGGTGTACTGGTCTGATACGTTGGCGGGCAGCGCAGAAGCCACGGGCGGTGAGATTAGCGACAACGATGTGCTTTTTAATGCCGCCGCTGATATGGCCAAGCAGTTTGCCGCGCTGTGGCATGCCAAGGCGGCTCAGCAAGCGGCAGGTGAGCCGATGGGATTTGATTTGATTAGCTTAATGCTGAGCAATGACGATACCAAGGATTTGATTCACCGTCCGATGGAGTTTTTGGGCAATTTGGCCTTGCTGATTGTCGGTGGGAATGACACCACGCGGAACTCCATGACCGGCGGGGTATATGCGCTGAACCTGTTTCCTGAGCAGTTTGTCAAACTGAAAAACCAACCGAGCCTGATTCCAAATATGGTGTCCGAGATCATTCGCTGGCAGACCCCACTGGCGTATATGCGTCGCATCGCCAAGCAAGACATCGAGATGCACGGCCAAACCATCCGTAAGGGCGACAAGATCTTAATGTGGTATGCCTCGGGCAATCGTGACGAGCGGGTGATTGAACAGCCAGATGCGTTTTTGATTGATCGTAAAGGTGCACGCAATCATTTGTCATTTGGCTTTGGTGTGCATCGCTGTATGGGCAATCGCTTGGCCGAGATGCAGTTGCGGATTCTGTGGGAGGAGTTATTGCTTCGCTTCGACAATATTGAGGTATTGGGTGAGCCAGAGTTGGTGCAGTCTAACTTTGTGCGCGGCTATGCCAAGATGATGGTCAAACTGACTGCCAAAGCGTAGGTATCAAAATAGGCGACAGAGGCATTTTGCAACTGTCGTCGGCAACAATTGATGCTGTGCATCAACCATGAACTGAGTGAATTCATATGCAAACAATCGTCATCATTGGCGCAAGTCATGCTGCGGCGCAGTTGGCGGCAAGTCTGCGGCCAGATGGCTGGCAGGGCGAGATTGTGGTGATCGGCGATGAGCCGTATTTGCCGTATCATCGACCGCCGTTGTCCAAGACCTTTTTATGCGGTGCACAACTGGTCGATGAGTTATTGATTCGGCCAGCCGCTTTTTATCAAAAAAATCAGATCGAATTTCGGCACGGGCGGGTGGTTGCGATTGATCGGGCAGCGCGCAGCGTGACACTACAAGATGGCAGTACGCTTGCGTATGACCAGTTGGCGCTGTGTACCGGTGCACGAGTCAGGACGGTGTCGCTGGCTGGGTCTGATTTGGCAGGTGTGCATTATCTTAGAAATATCAGCGATGTACAGGCTATCCAGCCATTTGTACAACCCAACGGCAAAGCAGTGGTGATCGGTGGTGGCTATATCGGTCTTGAAACAGCCGCCGCATTGACCGAGCAGGGCATGCAGGTGGTGGTCTTGGAAGCCGCCGAGCGGATTTTGCAGCGGGTAACTGCACCGGAAGTGTCGGACTTTTATACGCGGATTCATCGCGAACAGGGTGTGACGATTCATACCGGTGTGTCGGTCACGGCGATCACGGGTGAGGGGCGGGCGCAAGCGGTGCTGTGTGCCGATGGTTCGATGTTCGATGCAGATCTGGTGATCATCGGGGTCGGGGTTGTACCGAATATCGAGTTGGCGCTGGACGCGGGCTTGCAGGTGGACAATGGTATTGTGATTGATGAGTATTGCCGTACCAGTGCGCCAGAGATTGTGGCCATCGGGGATTGTGCCAATGCGTTTAATCCGATTTATCAGCGGCGGATGCGCTTGGAGTCGGTACCAAACGCCAATGAACAGGCCAAAATTGCCTCGGCGACCTTGTGTGGCTTACAGCGGACCTCGAAGAGTTTGCCTTGGTTTTGGTCAGATCAGTATGATCTAAAGTTGCAGATTGCGGGACTCAGTCAGGGGTATGATCAGATCGTGATTCGGGGTGATGTGCAGCAAAGGCGTAGCTTTGCAGCGTTTTATTTGCAGGCGGGTCGCCTGATTGCGGCGGATTGTGTGAATCGTCCGCAGGAGTTTATGCTAAGCAAAAAGCTGATCACGGCTGGTACGGCGGTCGATCCACTGCGGTTGGCGGATGAGTCGATTGCGGTACAGGCGTTGATGGGGTAGCTTAAAACTACATCAGGCTAGATTTGCATTACGCTGATTCAGATGTTAATCAGAATGGCATCGATAGATACCTGTGAGAGCAAGTCAGGTGCAGCTTTGGCTTTGTGTAATTCACCACCCGTGATCGCAAACACGATGGGTAATCCATACCCATCTACGGCAAGATGGATCTTACTTGTCTTGCTACCTCGACTTAAGCCAATCGCCTCCTGATCGTGAGTTGCAGCACGTGCATTATGTTGATGTGCCTTGACGTAATTGCTATCCATAACCCCTACTCTATATCAGAGTCAGTAGATAAAACCCTGAGTATGCTTTGGAAAAAACCTTTTGCTGACCAGTCGTTGTATCTTTTGTAGAGATTAGGCTGCTGACCAAACTCAGTCAGGAGGTAGGTCTAGCCATGGACATTTCACCCACATTCTGTAGAGCATGGCTTCTACGGTGAGCCGTAAATTTGGTTTGTGATCAATGTCCTGTTGCTTGAGCATAGGAGAAATCTTTGCTCAATGTTGGTCGTTCAGCATAAAGCGTGGCATGGTGGACTCGGATGGGGAGAGCTTTAATTCTCTGAGTCTGCCTCCAATTTGCAATCAATATTTTCAAACGTCAACACACTCTAATGTAAAAAAACTAACATTAAAAAAACACCTCTGCCAAAAGGTCTGGTAGCTATATTCGATGTCAAAGATGATCTGGCTCACCTGCTGCGTTGTTAACTCATTCTATCAAATTTTGAGGACAGGCTTGACATTTGGTCAATCGACCAATATATATTCAAAATATGCATTTGGTCATTTGACCAATACCCGTTGAATTCTTGTGTGATATTTGCTGTGCCTGACCAAGGTGAAAAATATTGCTCAAGGTCAAATGTGATAGCAGGTTTACAGACATTCGATGCCTTTACAAGGAAACTCTCGCCATGACTCATATGATCAATATCCAGCCACGTAAGCCGCGGTTTGATTTAAGTGATGTTCCAGTTTTTTGGAACGACGGTGACCCGGTGTTAACACGCTTCTTTGATGCACTTTCTATTCACTTCCCCGATGGAGAGCGTTTTTTTATTCAGTCGGTGCGTAACTATCAGGATCTGGTCACAGATCCTAAACTGAGAGAAGATATCAAAAACTTTTTTCGCCAAGAAGCGCAACATGGCATTGTGCATGACCAGTATAATGCGGTGATGCAGTCGCAAGGCATTCATGTCGAAAAGGTCATCGCAAGATTCAAATTATTTATTCGGCTCTCCCAAAAACACCTGCCCGCCAAGTATCTGTTGGCCATGACAGCTGCCTTTGAACATATTACTGCTGTACTAGGCGAGGGTGCTATGGAGGGTGAGGGTGAGATGTTCAAGAATGCTCATCCCGCAATGCGTGCCATGTTCATGTGGCATGGGGTAGAAGAAGTCGAACACAAAACAGTAGCCTTTGATGTTTACGAAACAGCGGCAGGTGGGGGGTATTTCACCCGCGCATCTGCTTTGATTATCGGAACGCTACTGGTACATGCGGTGGTTGGCTCAGTTCTTTGGCATATGTTGAAAATTGACAAACTACAAGGTCAGCCATTGGTGCTTGCTAAGGGATTTTATCGCCTCTATGGACCACGTGGCCTGATTACCAGACTTATTCCACGCTATCTGGACTGGTTTAAGCCAGGTTTCCATCCTAGCGACACCGAAATCCCAGAAAAGGTTAATTCTTGGCTGGCTGAATATGATAAGCATCAAGACCCTATGGAAGCGTCACGAATTGTTTTTAATGTCCCCATTGCAAAAGCTGTATAGATCAGGAGAGACCGTGAAAGACTCGACTCGACTTGACCAAGTCGAGTAACCTGTCTTATTGATATAATGTTATGAGTCAAACTATGTTGAGTAGTGAATCTACGCGAGTCGAAGTTGCTGACCGCGAGAGAGTATTAGCCGCTTCTGCCAAGCTGTTTCGAGAAAAGGGTTTTGAGCGTACCAGTGTGCGAGAAATTGCCAGTGCTTGTGGTATTCTTCCAGGCAGTCTGCATTACCGCTATCGTAGTAAAGACGATATTTTGGTTGATATGATGCGGCTTGCTATTGAGAGAACTATTTACAGGATTGTTGAGGCGACTTCCGCGATTCAAGATCCACTCAAAAAAATGCAATCGGCACTGCAGACACATGTCGATATCCTTATGTCGGGTGACGATATGGTTTATGTGTTGTTGTTTGAGTGGCGCTCGGTACATGGAGTCGCACGTGAGCAGATTATTGCTGAGAGAGACAGATACGAGCGATATTGGCAGACAATTCTTGATGATCTGCAGTCTTATGGTTGTATCCGAAACGATGTGGATGCAGATCTGTTAAGACTGATTGGGCTAGGAGCAATAAACTGGGCTGCCACTTGGTATAAAGAAAATGGTAAGTACAATCTTGAACAGATCGCGGATGCGATATGGCAGATGATGACAAGAGGCATCCTTAATCCAGATTTTCACGAAGAGGCAAAAAACCTGTGACCAACTATAAGACTCCATCCCGTATCACGCACGCCATCGGGAGGCATTGTGGCAGCTCCGCAATTCGTGATTTGCTCGAGTTTAATGGGCTGAATATTTCCGAGGCCATGTGCTTTGGATTAGGCTCAGGGCTTGGCGTGACCTATTTGGAAATGGCTGACGCCCCTGTGCCATTTTTAGTGCATGTGCGGTCTTTGGGGTTTGAAGCGCGCGTATTTGAAAGTATCGGTATACCCTTTGAGTGGCAAACCTTCGAGTCACCCGAATCGGCAGCCACCGCGCTGGAGAAATGTTTGGATGCGGGTCACCCCACCCTGTTGCTGACGGATATTTTTTATTTACCTTACTTCAACAGCAGCACGCACTTTCCCGGTCACGCCATAGCCGCTTGGTCGAGAAATCCAGAGACAGGTGCGGTATTTGTCACCGATACCGAGCGTCCGAGTGTTTTGTCGGTGACGCGAGAGGCACTGACCCGCGCACGTTTTTCTACACAGCCCCCATTTATTCACTATGGCAATATGTTCACGCCCACCGCGTTTCAAGGCGAAATTACCCCCGAGATGATTACCGGTGTCATCCATGACAACGCCAAGTCATTAGCTGTGAGTGGCATATCGGCACTGGAAACATGGCTGGCCGAACTGAGTCGTTGGGGAGCCACAGGCGATTGGCACTGGACGACCCGATTTGCCTACCAAATTATTGAAAAGCGTGGCACAGGTGGCGGCGGCTTCCGCAAAATGTACGCTGAATTCCTTGATGAAGCGGTTCACTATGACGCAAGTGTACAGCAATATCGACTGCCCCTGTTAATGAGGGCTTGCGAAAAAGCATGGACGGCATTAGCCATGTGTTTGAAGTCTGCCTCGGAAAGCACAAACTTTCCATATGCCGCCATTGAAGAGGCCATTGTGGCGGTGATGCAGGCCGAACGTAATTATACAGATGCCGCCCTTGCACTTTGAGACGTGCCGCTAATTTTTTCGCAATAAAATCAGCCAGCAATGGCGGGAGTTCAAAAATGGACAGTAATAACACGGCACACCTGACCATGGCTAAGGCGTTTTTTGGTACTAATCACCCTTTATTCAATATGTTCAATATTAGTGTTGGTGCAGTGAGCGATGGTCATGCCGAGATGACGATGCCCTTCTCTGAGCAACTCTCTGACCGTAAAGGCTCACTGCATCGAGGGGCTTTGGTGACGCTGCTGGATACGACTTGCGGCTTATCTATTTTTTCGTCATTGCGGTCGTTAGAGCCGATTGCCACTATTGATTTGCGTGTCGATTTTTTGCGACGTATTCCCTCTGCGGTAGGTTTAAAGGCGATAGTGGATTGCATTGGTAGAACCGATACGGTGGCCTTTATCACGGGCCGAGCGGTTGCAGAAGACAGTGGTGAGCTACTGGCTACTGTCACTGGTTCTTTCGCAATCGGCACGATGGGACCCTCTTTTGACAGCAATGAAGCGCGAGGCGAGTGATATGAGTATAGTAAATCAGATGAGCGCGGAAACACCCCCACTAAAATTGTGTGACGAGCCTTTTGTCGATTTTCTAGGTTTTCGTGAGGAAATGCAACATGGAGAAATACAGTACTTTATGGACTTTCGTGATTCGCATATCGGCAACCCGATGATTGGCACGTTTCATGGCGGCATTCTCGCGAGTTTTGGTGAAGTGGCCGCCGCCGCCTATCTTGCCCGTCAGCGTGGTGATAATGAGCTGCCCTTATGCTCCACGATGACCTTTGATTACCTGCGGCCAGCATTTATAGGTACGTTACAGGCAGTCCCCAGTATTGTTCGTGCGGGTCGGCGCATTACGACAGTATCGGTTCAGTTACTACTTGATGGCAAGTTGGTTTGTATCGGTCGATTCCTGTTTACGGTTAGCAGCAAATAAAATTGGAGCAAGCTCAGTTCAGGATGCCGACCCTGTTTTACTCAGAAAAATTTTCAATAGATAGACAAATAATATCAAATAGCTGGAACTACTACTGATACCGATACAGCGTTGGCGCAGAAATCCCAAACTCCTTCGCCAATGCTCGCTTGGTTTTGTAGTCGCCAGATTCAAGACGTTGATGCAGCAGAGCCACTTGTTCAGGAGTCAGTGACGGCTTACGGCCCTTGTAGGGGTCGTCTCAGGAAACGGAAAATATAGCACGCTAAGGTTTTTCAATTGCGCGCAATGGCCTAAATTTTCCACCACCTATCTTGGCTTTGCTTCGCCATAGATAATCCCCAGTTAAATTGATGTGCTCCCACCCCAGCGGTGACAGATATTGCAGCAAGGTATCATCGACTGTGCGACCATGCCCTCGTAGGGCGTTAGTCGCTCTCTCTAAATAAACCGTGTTCCACAATACAATGGCGGCGGTCACTAGATTCAAGCCACTGGCTCGATAACGCTGTTGCTCAAAGCTTCGATCTCGAATCTCACCCAATCGATAAAAGAAAACGGCGCGCGCTAATGCATTACGGGCTTCACCTTTATTTAATCCAGCTTGAACCCGACGGCGTAGTTCTACGCTTTGCAACCAATCCAAGATAAACAGTGTGCGCTCAATACGCCCCAGCTCTCGTAATGCCAATGCCAA
Organism: Acinetobacter sp. BEC1-S18-ESBL-01; assembly: GCF_014169935.1. NCBI lineage: Bacteria > Pseudomonadati > Pseudomonadota > Gammaproteobacteria > Moraxellales > Moraxellaceae > Acinetobacter > Acinetobacter sp. BEC1-S18-ESBL-01. The sequence continues at coordinate 28,261 of NZ_AP022303.1, read as the reverse complement.
ACCATTCTGTCGTGGATAACTACCGAGTTTACGTAGCATTAGCGACGCTGTGACAGTCCCTTGCTTGATTGATGCGGCCAGACGCAAAATATCGTCCCAATGAGTACGAATCTGTTTGATATTCAGTGTGCCGCCAATCATGGGTTTAAGTGCGGCATAGTCTATGTCTGACTTTGGAATATAGAGTTTCGTATCGCCCAGATCACGAATTCGTGGTGCAAATCGAAACCCTAGCATGTGCATGAGTGCAAAAACATGGTCGGTGAATCCAGCCGTATCGGTGTAGTGTTCCTCGATGCGTAAATCAGACTCGTGATACAGCAGCCCATCAAGAACATAGGTTGAATCACGAACGCCCACATTGATCAGCTTACTGCTAAATGGTGCGTATTGATCAGAAATGTGTGTATAAAATAACCTTCCAGGCTCTGCGCCATATTTTGGATTGATATGTCCTGTACTTTCAGCTCTGCCACCTGCGCGGAAGCGTTGGCCATCTGATGAGGAGGTAGTGCCATCTCCCCAGTTTTCAGCGAAAGGTTGTTTCAATTGAGCATTCACCAATTCGGCCAATGCCGTTGAATAAGTTTCATCACGGATATGCCAAGCCTGTAGCCATGAGAGTTTGGCATAAGTTGTACCAGGACATGATTCGGCCATTTTCGTCAGCCCTAAATTAATTGCATCAGCCAGTATGGTCGTGAGCAATAACGCTTTATCCTTCGCAGTGTCATCCGTTTTCAAATGAGTGAAGTGTCGAGTAAAGCCTGTCCATTCATCGACCTCCATTAATAATTCGGTGATCTTGATATGTGGTAACAGCATTGCTGTTTGGTCAATTAAAGTTTGGGCTGTATCAGGAGCCACGGCATCGAGAGGTGTTATTTTTAGACCAGATTGATTGATCATCGCATCAGGCAAATCGTTGGTCGCTGCCATGCGATTAATGATTGCTAATTTCTGCTCCAATAGTGAAAGGCGACTTTGCAAATATAGATCACAATCAGTAGTAATGGTTAGAGGTAACTCATTGGACTGTTTTAGCTGATTAAATTTATCAGCAGTCACTAAATACTCATCGAAGTCTTTGAATTGGCGAGAGCCTTGTACCCAGAGATCCCCAGCCCGTAGCGAGTTTTTAAGTTCAGATAACACACATATTTCGTAATAGCGGCGATCAATACCATCATCGGTAAAGACTAGTCTTGCCCACCGTTTTTTGATAAACGCTATTGGAGCATTAGAGGGGATTTTTCGTGTATTATCAACATTCATGCTGCGGAGCAACTCTACAGCGGCAAGCATATCTTTTGCTGCTGGGGCAGCACGCAATTTAAGTATGGCAAGAAGTTCTGGCGCGTAACGGCGTAAAGTTGCATAGCTCTCGCCAATTCGTGGTAAAAAATCAAAGTCTTCGGGTTGCGCCAGTTTTTCTGCCTCAGTAATACTTGCTGCAAAAGCATCCCATGAAATAACAGTTTCGATGGCGGCAAACGGATCACTGCCATTTTGCTTGGCATCTAGCAAGGCTTTCCCGATAAGCCCATACAAACGCACTTTGTCGTTGATCGCTTTACCTGATGATTGAAATTGTTGCTGGTGTTTATTTTTTGCGATAGCAAATAGCTTTCCAATAATGCGATCATGCAGGTCAATAATTTCGTCGGTGATCGTGGCCATACTCTCCACAACGATTGCTACCAAAGTGGCATATCGACGTTGAGATTCAAATCTGGCCAAATCAGCAGGAGTCATTTGCCCACCTTCGCGAGCAATTTTCAGTAAGCGATTTTGATGAACGTGTTTTCCAATGTCTTCAGGTAGATCGATGGCTTGTAAGCACTTCAGCCGCTCAATGTGCTCAAGCATGTACTTTGAGTTTGGTTTAGCTGGTGACTGTCTAAGCCACCCCAATATTGTCAGTTTGCTGCCCTCTTTACGGTTCAGCAAAGCATCTATATTTTGACGATGAGTTTCTGAAAGTGAGCTCGTCAAAGCAGTATAAATTATGCGGTTGGCAGATGTGATTGCTTCTGCGCAAATACTATCAATTGCATTTATAGCTGGCAAAAGGACTGATTTTTGTCGTAAATTTTCAACGAGAGTTGTGGCTAAAATAAGACCTTTATCTGTCTGAAGGGACAAATCCACCATCATATTGACCGATTGCCGATAGTCACTCAAGGTGAATAGTTTGAACCCAAAAACTTTTTTCAATTCGGCAATATGTTCTCGTCTTGTTTGCTCGCGCTGACCATAATCATTCCAGCAGTCCACTGATATACTAAGTTGAGCAGCCATCATGAAAAGTAAGGGTTTGAATGGTTCGTCGTTAATACCCAATATCACTCCAGGGTAACGCATGTAGCAAAGTTGAATTGCAAAGCCTAGCTTGTTGGATGCCCCTCGATGTTGATGGACTATGGATTTATCAGAATCACTCAGAGTGTAATGCTGAAGCATAAAAGCTCTATCATCTGGAATTTCGAACAGGCTTCCCAATTCCGTGGACGACAAAATAGAATGGCGCGGCATGGCTCATTAGTCCCAAATAAACTAAACTATTAAAGGTACATTATTTTGTACCGCCACGCTTAGCTTTGCGCTGCAATTTCGCAAGGAGGTTCAATTGGGACAGAATGCGGCCATTTATTGCCGAGTATCAACGAACGATCAGTCCTGCGAACGACAGGAATATGACCTACGTGCCTACGCCAATCGTTGCGGCTACGATGTTGTCGGTGTTTGGAAAGAAACTGCATCAGGCAGTAAGGATGAGAGATTGCAAAGAAAATACTTGATGACCATGGCGCAATCTCGTGAAATCGATGCCATCTTGGTGACGGAATTGACACGCTGGGGCAGAAGCACCGTGGATCTCGTACAGTCATTACAAGATCTTGGGCATTTCGGGGTATCTCTGGTGGCACAAACAGGTTTGCAGTTTGACCTTTCCACATCTCAGGGAAAGCTCATGGCTTCTGTGATGTCTGCATTAGCAGAGTTTGAGGGAGATTTACTACGTGAACGTGTGCGCTCTGGTGTAGCAGCGGCACAAGCGCGGGGCGTTGTGTTTGGTCGTCGTCCTGGTCAACGTACCAAGTCAGATCGTCTGGCACCTAAAGTGTTGGAGTTGGTGTCTGCTGGACACTCTTATCGACAAGTCGGTCGGCTGGTCAATCTAAGCAAAAATACCGTGTTGGATATCGTTAAAAGAAGTCGGAGTGAAAATCCTTAGCGTGCTATATTTTCCGTTTCCTGAGACGACCCCTTTTCGGCATTAACCAAGAGTCTGCTTAAGCACAATTTTCTGGTGGGTAATCATAACTTTTGCCTCATTTGTGATGGATTGATCTATCTTGATTCTACTGAATCGGATCATCGGATTGCCAAAGCCGTAGGTGGGCAAGGTGTTCTAGAGAATGGTCTGCTGGTTCATCCCATCTGTAATAGAATGAAATCAGATCTGAGTCTGGAAGAGATTAGAGCGGATTTGTTTGGTGAATTACTGTATTAATCAACAGAGCGATGAGCTCATTTTTGCAGATGTATCAATGATTAATCACATGATTTAACTTTTGATACATTCAGCCAATGTGGTTATTTTTAATTCAGTCCAGAATCACAACCAGAAACTAGCTGTAGTTTCTGAATGACCGTCAAGGTCCTTAGTTTCGCCCATAGATTCCCTCTGTGGGCTTTTTTTTTGATCAAAAATTGTATAGATGCTCTAAAATAAACCTTTTAGCATTTCATAAGCAATTAGGATTAAGGCTGAGACCATCAGCACAACAAAAATGAGTTCCACTCTAGTTAACATCTTAGTTCCATTTACTTTTCACTTAATTTATATAGCAGTTAACTCGTAGCATCAATGAAATAACATGACATGGAAAATAATCAAAAAGACAGAATTTGGATTTTGATCAGATCTGCATGTTTACATGCTTCTACAGTAGCTTTGAATGTTTCACTTAACCTTTAAACTTTTCTTAAAACTAAATATATTTACATATACATTCTAAAATTTGATAGAATTTATTAAAACTTTAGATTCTAAGTGTAAATAATGAGAAGCGCTAATATTCGACGTGATGGCTACTTAAAATTTCTGAATACATGGCAAGACCGTGATGTCATTAAAGTACTTTCAGGTGTGCGTCGCTCTGGAAAATCCACCTTATTGGCGATGTTTCAACAAGACCTAAAAGCACAGGGTGTACAAGCCGAAAACATCATTGCCATCAACTTCGAATTTATGGAATTTGAAGAACTCACCGATTACCGTAAACTACATGATTATGTATTGTCCAAAGTTGATAAAAGTAAAAAAAACTATGTTTTTTTAGATGAAATACAACATGTTACAAATTTTGAGAAAGTAGTCGACTCTTTATATGTTCGGGATTATATCGATTTATATATTACAGGTTCAAATGCATTCTTTCTAAGTGGAGAACTTGCGACGTTACTCACAGGACGCTATATCGAGCAACATGTTTTACCCTTGTCATTCCAAGAGTTTAAACAGTGGCATATTGAAAATAATCCGATCATCCAACAATTATCCAATCGTGATTTGTATGCCATGTACACGCACAGTAGTTTCCCCTATACGCTTGCCATGACTAGTCAGCAGGAAACCTATGATTACTTGCAAGCGGTCTATGCCAGTGTAATGTTTAAAGATGTTATTCCTCGTTTGAATACTGCTGATATTAACTCTCTCGAGCGTGTCGCAAGATATTTGGCAAGCGTGACAGGCTCACCCATTTCCATCAATAAAATTAAAAATACCTTTGTTTCAAGCGGGGTTAAAATCTCATTTGAAACAGTAAAACGCTATATTCAGGGCTTACAGGACAGTTTGTTATTTTATAGTGCCGCACAATTTAAAGTACGCGGGCGTGAGTTATTACAATCCTCTGAAAAATACTATTTAGTTGATGTCGGATTGCGCCGGATTATGTTGCCTGATGCTAATGCTGATCAAGGTCATATCTTAGAAAATGTGATTTATCTTGAGCTTGTCAGACGAGGTTATACGGTCTATGTAGGGCGGGTTGATGAATATGAAATTGATTTTGTTGCTGTCGATACTTTACAGAATTTAACTTATTATCAGGTGGCATTAGAAACGCTCAATGAGGAGACACTCAGCCGAGAGTTACGTCCATTACAGAAAATTTCTGATTCGTATCCCAAATATTTACTTACCTTAGACACGATAGGGGCTGAAGCAAATTATAATGGTATTGTAAAAATGAGTGCTCTCGATTGGTTGCTATCTGAAAATAAGTAAAGTTGAGGGTAGACATGAATACTCTTATTTATTGATTAAAACTCAAAGACTTTTCAGCATCATCCAAGAATGTATTCAAGCATAATTTCTGCTCCAATTGTGATGGATCGATTTACCTCGATTCGATTGAGTCAGACCCTCATGATTGAGCCAGAGTCGCTTACTGAAAGTAGCGAGAATTGCGCTGGAGTTTCTGAAGGATATTAATTCCTTAGTTTGCCCATTCATCCATCTGGGCATTTTTTTTGATTAAAATACAATGCGGTTCTTGCTAAAAAATGACGGCACCCACCATAAAACACAATATTCCAAAAATAATCCAAGGCCAGATCTTTGTCTTCGGTTGTTCTAAATTCTGAGGATTATATTCCGTGTGTTCTAGCGATGTCGGTTGTGGAACACGGGTCTTTTTAGAGTAAGGTTGGTGTTTAGAGTAAGATAGTCCCGTACCTGGAATGCCGACACTGGTTCGCGTACCTTTTTTCCCAATATTTAGAGAAGCACCAGGTTTGCCAATGCTGGCACTGCTGATGCCTTTATGGGTCAGATTAATTTTAAAACCCGGGAATAATTTAATACTTTTACGAAATCTAAAACCCATATTGCTCTCATTCTAAAACTTAGCTCAATTCACGCGGGCACTGTTGCAAATAGAGATTTGAGTCGATGAAGTTCCTTTTTAAAAGTGCTTAGAGACCGAAAACCCTGTTGATTAGACACACTTCACCTTGAGGCTGACCATAATAAAATGACGATGCTTGTCCTTTACGTAGTGCACGCATGACTTCAATACCTTTAATTGTGGCATAAGCCGTCTTCATAGATTTGAATCCTAATGTGGCCCTGATGATCCGCTTTAACTTACCATGATCACATTCAATGACATTATTTTTATACTTAATCTGCCTGTGCTCAATATCTACTGGACATTTTCCTTCTCGCTTTAACCGTGATAAAGCATGGCCATAGGTCGCTGCTTTATCTGTATTGATGACCCGTGGAATTTGCCATTTTTTCACCGTATTGAAGATCTTTCCTAAAAAACAATAGGCTGATTTACTGTTCCGTCTAGCGGAAAGGTAAAAGTCAATCGTATGACCCCGTTGATCAACTGCACGATACAGGTAAGTCCATCGCCCCTTCACTTTGATATAAGTCTCATCCATATGCCATGAATGTAAATCTGTAGGATTACGCCAATACCAGCGTAAGCGTTTTTCCATTTCTGGAGCATAACGCTGAACCCAACGATAAATTGTGGTGTGGTCAACATTCACACCTCGTTCAGCGAGCATTTCTTGAAGTTCACGATAGCTGATGCCATATTTACAATACCAACGAACAGCCCAAAGAATGATTTCACCTTGAAAGTGCCGACCATGGAAGGGATTCATCTGCTGTATCTCGAAATAAATAAGATATTTAGCTTATCATGTCAGCCTATTTGCAACAGTGCCTATGCGAGCAGTTACTTATACTGCTCTTTCTCATGTCCTAAAAGCCTTTGACCATGTCAAATCGCAACATTGAGGTTATCTTGTTTTGGAATAAGCGTGGTCATTGTATGAAAGTGTTGATACATGATGGACTGGGTATTCAAAGCTCTACGGTTGAAACAAGCAACATTTCACTGGACTCAAACTCATCATAGTGAAACAATTACAAGCATTGATTCAGAGTTTCGCTTGATAAAGAATTTGACAATGTGCATCAAACATCATGACATCAATTCAGTCAGCCAAGCTGAATAGCCTAGATCCGTGTCTGTGCAGAAAAGGACGCCTTCATATAAAATAACTCAAATAGATAAATTACCACCACACTGCTAGAGCCTGAGCTGAATTTAAAAATATCTATAGGGTTCACCGGGGACTTACAGTAAATTTAACTTGGATAAAAAATATCCCCCTTAAAAAAGTGGGATATTTTTAATTTATTTATTTATTTAATATTTCTTTTAATTCATCTGCACTATATGTCGATAAATTTTCTATAGCTGCTCGAACAATACTTGAACGATTTATTCTTGCATTTTGCCCTTTTACAACCAGCTCATCAATTAGTTTACTAATATCTTCATTGAGAGAAAAAGTGTAACGAATAAATTTTTTTTCACTTGATTCTAAAGCCTTTACCCTCTTTTCTGCACCAGATATAAATGCATCTAACATTTTATCTTGTTCAGTAGGTTCAGGTTTTTTGTTTAGCCCAGTTAAACCAGCCATAGTTATACTCCTAAAAACTCTCTTGCAATACTTTCAATTTCAGCTTTCGCTTTAGGATCACTATTTACTTCAAAAACCGAAAGCCCATTTTCATCTGCATCATCATAAACATTTCGATTTGTTGTGATTGAATTCAATGCATCAATACCAAATGATTTGCATGCCTCTTTTGCATCTAAAATTCTTTGAACTTGAGAAGGAAGAGTTGGACACTGAGTAATAATTGCTCTAGCTTTCAGATTTGGATTTACTGTCTTTGCTAATTTTAAAACTTGTTCCATATGATCTAAAGTTTTTAGATCTCTTCGTTTGGGTCTAAACGGCAATAACATATGTGTAGCTATAGTCATTGCTGAACGTAATGCTTCAGAATCCTGTCCACCTGCATCAATGATAATATCTTGGTATCTTTTATCTAAATCTTTTAAAACTGAACGTATATTCCCTGATGCTTGTACTGATGGAATATTATTTAATTCATCGTTTTCATCTCTTTCTTTGACCCAATCTGTTGTTGTTCCTTGAGGGTCAGCATCTAATAAGAGGACGTCTCTTTGACTTTGTTGTAAGTAAACTGCAAGATTTTGAGCTAAACAGCTTTTACCAGCACCGCCTTTTTCACCACCAACTAAGATAATCATAATTTATGTAAGTTACGTAAGTTTGTTTGTGTATAATTTAACGGTGATTTATGAAGTAATCAACTATCATGAAAAAAAAATTAAAAAAAAGTTATCCACAAAAGAATGGTCTTTTTGAATTTATATATATTTATTTAAATTTATTATTTATATCTCTGCTCAAAGCTTGACTAGCAAAGGGATACAGGAAGTATATGTTGACAAATTCCTACCAATAAGTTGACTTTTTCCTGTTTCTGAGTTGACATATTCCTACCAATAAGTTGACTTTTTCCTGTTTCTAAGTTGACAAATTCTGTGCATAAGTTGACAAATTCTTTTATTAAAAATACTTTCATTTGTGGACGTTAAGTAGTATTGTCAATATATCTATTTATAACATTTTCCTTAATATATCTCCCTATGAGTAACATAGTATATAAAGATAATAATTTGGTTGAAGCATCGTATTCACTAAATCTATCTGAGCAAAGGCTAATATTAATTGCGATCATTGCTGCTCGAGAAATTGAGAAAGAACTTACTTCTGATACTATACTTACGATTCATGCTTCTGAATACATGAAACAGTTTAATTTAGGACGTCAAGCATCTTATGAAGCGTTACAATCTGCATGTGATAATCTTTTTGAACGGCATTTGAATTATAAAGCAGTAGATCCTATAACTGGAAAAATAGGAATATACAAAAGTAGGTGGGTTTCAAAAGTTGGTTATGTTAAGGAAGAGGGATGCGTCCAACTAATTTTTGCACCAGATATTATCCCCTTATTTGTAAAACTTGAAGAAAAGTTCACAAGATATGAACTTAAACAAATCTCACCACTTACAAGCATTTATGCTATTCGCCTGTATGAGTTACTCATACGTTGGAGATCAACTGGTAAGTTATATATTTCTATAGATGAGCTTAGATCAAAACTCGGATTGATAGAAGATGAATATAAAAAGATGGGAGACTTTAAAAAAAGGGTTCTTACCGTAGCTTTAAATCAAATTAACAAATTTACGGATATTACTGTTTCTTATATACAAAAAAAGGAGGGAAGAAATATTTCAGAATTACATTTCATGTTTGAAGAAAAAGAACAAAATAAAACGAGTACAAGTGCTCCTTTAGAGCCAACTTATAAATTGACAGCTAAGCAATGTATATTCTTTGCTAAAAAGCTATGTGATATTACTAACTATCCAAAATTTGGTAATGATTTCGCACATCGTGGAGAGACTCTAGAAGACTTTCAGGAAAGGATATCAAGTGATCTTCTTGATAGCGATAATGTTAGAAAGTATTTTTCTTATTTGTTAGAAGTTGGTTATGCTCCTAAATACAAGAAGTAACCCTTTAGTTAATTGTCACTTTAAACAAAAGACCACGCCCTTTCATACTAAGTTTTTAATTAAGATTGCTTTCATGTGATTTTAATATGAATTAGCATAAGTTACATAACTTATGCTGGTTAAGTAACCACCTATCCTGCCTTTATAATTTATTGCTGCAGTTCTCATCATCATTGGAATAAGTGGACAGATTCCTGACACGGAATACTATAACTGAGGTCACCTAAATAGGATGCATAAGTTATGCAAGTTACGCCACTTAAATAAGTTAAGGCGCTAAAGCGATAAAAGCTACATGATAGCCAGTACTGAGCACTGGCGATCTAAGTCAATGCTGCAGTTCTCATCATCATTGGAATAAGTGGACAAATTCCTGACATGGAAATTGCAGCGAGATTGGCTAAAGTTACTGCACTGATTATCAGTCGAGATGTCGTTATTGATTATGCCTTATACGGAACTCCAGAATTAGCCCTCGTTGCGAACAACAAAGCCAGAAATCCTGCAGTTCCGCGGACGCTGATAAGTAGACAGATTCCTGACACGGAATACTATAACTTACATCACTTAAATAGGATGCGTAAGTTGTGTAAGTTACGCCACTTAAATAAGTTAAGGCGCTAAAGCGATAAAAGCTACATGATGGTCAGTACTGAGCACTGGCGATCTAAGTCAATGCTGCAGTTCTCATCATCATTGGAATAAGTGGACAAATTCCTGACATGGAAATTGCAGCGAGATTGGCTAAAGTTACTGCACTGATTATCAGTCGAGATGTCGTTATTGATTATGCCTTATACGGAACTCCAGAATTAGCCCTCGTTGCGAACAACAAAGCAGAAATCCTGCAGTTCCGCGGACGCTGATAAGTAGACAGATTCCTGACACGGAATACTATAACTGAGGTCACCTAAATAGGATGCATAAGTTGTGTAAGTTACGCCACTTAAATAAGTTAAGGCGCTAAAGCGATAAAAGCTACATGATGGCCAGTACTGAGCACTGGCGATCTAAGTCAATGCTGCAGTTCTCATCATCATTGGAATAAGTGGACAAATTCCTGACATGGAAATTGCAGCGAGATTGGCTAAAGTTACTGCGCTGATTATCAGCCGAGATGTCGTTATTGATTATGCCTTATACGGAACTCCAGAATTAGCCCTCGTTGCGAACAACAAAGCCAGAAATCCTGCAGTTCCGCGGACGCTGATAAGTAGACAGATTCCTGACACGGAATACTATAACTTACATCACTTAAATAGGATGCATAAGTTATGCAAGTTACGCCACTTAAATAAGTTAAGGCGCTAAAGCGATAAAAGCTACATGATGGCCAGTACTGAGCACTGGCGATCTAAGTCAATGCTGCAGTTCTCATCATCATTGGAATAAGTGGACAGATTCCTGACACGGAATACTATAACTGAGGTCACCTAAATAGGATGCATAAGTTATGCAAGTTACGCCACTTAAATAAGTTAAGGCGCTAAAGCGATAAAAGCTACATGATAGCCAGTACTGAGCACTGGCGATCTAAGTCAATGCTGCAGTTCTCATCATCATTGGAATAAGTGGACAAATTCCTGACATGGAAATTGCAGCGAGATTGGCTAAAGTTACTGCACTGATTATCAGTCGAGATGTCGTTATTGATTATGCCTTATACGGAACTCCAGAATTAGCCCTCGTTGCGAACAACAAAGCCAGAAATCCTGCAGTTCCGCGGACGCTGATAAGTAGACAGATTCCTGACACGGAATACTATAACTTACATCACTTAAATAGGATGCGTAAGTTGTGTAAGTTACGCCACTTAAATAAGTTAAGGCGCTAAAGCGATAAAAGCTACATGATGGTCAGTACTGAGCACTGGCGATCTAAGTCAATGCTGCAGTTCTCATCATCATTGGAATAAGTGGACAAATTCCTGACATGGAAATTGCAGCGAGATTGGCTAAAGTTACTGCACTGATTATCAGTCGAGATGTCGTTATTGATTATGCCTTATACGGAACTCCAGAATTAGCCCTCGTTGCGAACAACAAAGCAGAAATCCTGCAGTTCCGCGGACGCTGATAAGTAGACAGATTCCTGACACGGAATACTATAACTGAGGTCACCTAAATAGGATGCATAAGTTGTGTAAGTTACGCCACTTAAATAAGTTAAGGCGCTAAAGCGATAAAAGCTACATGATGGCCAGTACTGAGCACTGGCGATCTAAGTCAATGCTGCAGTTCTCATCATCATTGGAATAAGTGGACAAATTCCTGACATGGAAATTGCAGCGAGATTGGCTAAAGTTACTGCGCTGATTATCAGCCGAGATGTCGTTATTGATTATGCCTTATACGGAACTCCAGAATTAGCCCTCGTTGCGAACAACAAAGCCAGAAATCCTGCAGTTCCGCGGACGCTGATAAGTAGACAGATTCCTGACACGGAATACTATAACTTACATCACTTAAATAGGATGCATAAGTTATGCAAGTTACGCCACTTAAATAAGTTAAGGCGCTAAAGCGATAAAAGCTACATGATGGCCAGTACTGAGCACTGGCGATCTAAGTCAATGCTGCAGTTCTCATCATCATTGGAATAAGTGGACAAATTCCTGACATGGAAATTGCAGCGAGATTGGCTAAAGTTACTGCACTGATTATCAGTCGAGATGTCGTTATTGATTATGCCTTATACGGAACTCCAGAATTAGCCCTCGTTGCGAACAACAAAGCCAGAAATCCTGCAGTTCCGCGGACGCTGATAAGTAGACAGATTCCTGACACGGAATACTATAACTTACATCACTTAAATAGGATGCGTAAGTTGTGTAAGTTACGCCACTTAAATAAGTTAAGGCGCTAAAGCGATAAAAGCTACATGATGGTCAGTACTGAGCACTGGCGATCTAAGTCAATGCTGCAGTTCTCATCATCATTGGAATAAGTGGACAAATTCCTGACATGGAAATTGCAGCGAGATTGGCTAAAGTTACTGCACTGATTATCAGTCGAGATGTCGTTATTGATTATGCCTTATACGGAACTCCAGAATTAGCCCTCGTTGCGAACAACAAAGCAGAAATCCTGCAGTTCCGCGGACGCTGATAAGTAGACAGATTCCTGACACGGAATACTATAACTGAGGTCACCTAAATAGGATGCATAAGTTGTGTAAGTTACGCCACTTAAATAAGTTAAGGCGCTAAAGCGATAAAAGCTACATGATGGCCAGTACTGAGCACTGGCGATCTAAGTCAATGCTGCAGTTCTCATCATCATTGGAATAAGTGGACAAATTCCTGACACGGAATACTATAACTGAGGTCACTTAAATGGGATGCATAAGTTATGTAAGTTACGCCACTTAAATGAGTTGAGGTGCTAAAGCGATAAAAGTGGCACTGTTGGAAATATAGATTTAAGTCGATGATTTTTCCTTTAAAAAAAGTACTTAAAGACGGCTTTGTTGCACAAAGCTGTTTGTAAGGTCTGATTCAGCAATATAATTTCCGAATGAAGAAGCCAGCAACTAAAATCTACCGTACAACGAATTGGTCCGCATATAAACTCAGTGCGAGAAACTTTCAGAGCCAAGTGAATGAGATAACACTAAATATAAAAAAATGGAAGAATAATTTACTAAGTTATTGTTTTTAAGTTGATCCTTGTTTTATATGGGGGTGATAATAACTTCTGATTACTAGTTTTTACCTTAAATATACCGATTGAAAGATTCATTTAAAGGCTATGAATACATGAGTTTTACAGTTTGGCTAGGTCAGCATGAGTACTTTTCACAAGATTTAAGATCGACCATGAACGTGATTAAGTTATAGGGGATTGATGAAATAGTTTTTATGAATTTCTGGCTTTCTGGGCTGATTTTATCAAATTCATGTCTATGCAAAATTGCGACATATTTCTCGTGCTGGTAGTTATCCAGAGTTTGGTCTGCATCTATCCATAGTGCAGACCTTTTTTTGGTGACAGTTTTTTCTTAGTGATTTTCGATCTGGATGTAGTGATTTCACGTTTGCAGAATATATCTTGGCGGTGATCCATCTAATATTCGTGATTATAAAGAGAGCTAATTCACAGGTTCTACAGATTATGTAGCGACTAACTATATCAAAGTCTATTTGCAGTTGATGGTTGGCGCTTAGTTTATATTTACGCTTAGGTTTCAGTTAAAAAATCAATATTCTGTTGAATCCGTGATTGAATCATCTGTAGGGTAGATTCTCGAATTTGATGGGGATACAGGCGCTGCGCAATTTGACTAAATTGAAGTGCAATTTCACGCATGGTCAAGATGATCTCATCGACTTCTAGAGTAGTCAGATTAGCTTCTGAAGTACCGAGTTTATGTATGTCATTTCGGGAAATATTGAGCGCTTCTCCCATAATGTCCATTTGATGATAACCACCTGGACCCTCGCAGAAGGTCACATCATAGGCTGGAGCCAATTTCCATTGACCATTTTTCTCCATGAGAAATGAAAAGTTCTTAGTATGGTCATCCCGATTATTGAAAAGCACATTAAACACAGCACGTTTAAAAGCATGCAATCTTTCTCGTACATCTTGCGTACACATCAAGGTTGCCCGGAGAAAATTGCGATAGTCTAGGCTACCTGGAACTTTATAGTCTGCTCCTGTATATGCAGCCAAACTCTGCATTGGAATCCGCATACCATTTTGACGATCGAATCGTTTAGAAGCAAAAGCCGTTAAACCATTGGGCAAATTAAAGAAATGGGTATCTGGAGTCTCAATTGCACAAAGTCGCAAACATTCTGCATAGACGGCTTCAATGGCGCAGACTTCAGGATGCTCTTGCTGAGCAGGAAACTTAATCAGCCAGGCTTCATGTTGATCAGAATCTTGAGTCGAAAACTCTAAATTGACAGGATCTCGGTAAACCAACGCTTTTGGTCTGGCACCTTGAGGGGAGCCACCCATGACCAATAAATGCTGTAGAAATTCACCACCTTCACCTTTGAGTACTTCTTGAACTTCCTGGGCCAGTTGTTGTAAAGGGATATTTTCTGAGGTTTGCATGTCAGCAACACAAGGTTCAAAGGAGAGGGCACCCATTGCGTGACTACTAATATAGGTCAGACGCTCCAAAGGTCCAATTCGTGCTGAATTTAAGCCAATTTTTTTGAAATATCGATCCATCAACATCATGCCCCAACCATCTGGTAAAGCGTCATAGACTGGACCTGGGAGTCCCATTTGATGAGTAGGAAAACCTTGTCTGAATGGTAGACCTTTTAAAGGCAGCAAGTAAGAAGAGAGCTCAACACCTTGCTGTATTGCTTCTGGACTATATTCAAAAGCAATGGTGGGTCTACCTGTCGTGGCTGTTGAACTAATCAGCGTTCCCCATAACCATGATTCGCCCCAACCGTTGTAATAAACATTAAGTCTATTGAGCATTATCCCTTCCTCTTAATACGGTGGCGCTTACTTTGACTCTCATAGCGAAGAATGTCATTCACACTGTTAAGCTGAGGTTTAAATAGTTCCTGAAGTTCGTTTAATCGACCCAAGACCATTGCAATACGGACTAAATTTTCAACAGATACATTTCGTCCCGCTTCAAGATTCGAAACTGTATTCACGCCGACACCAGCGCGTGCTGCTACCTCAGCTTGAGACATCTCCAGAAAGAGTCGTTGCTTACGTAAACGCTCACCTAAAAGAGTCACAACTTCTTCTGGTTTAGTGAAATATAAATCCATTAAATTGGGTCTTAAGAATGAATAATTTAATTAAATCACAAAATAATGGAATTAATCTATAGCTATAGTGTGGCTAAGGAGGGCTTTGTTGCACAGCACATCAGAAGGGTAGGTATAGTCCTTGGGTATCGGTTACAGAAAATCATCAGGATGTACTTTGACTGATTGTTGATACGGAGATTTCAGTATTTTCATTTTTCCTAATAGGTCACATTACTTAGAAAGGGTTCTTCGAAAATTAGTTCATACTTTAAAAATCCTATAAATATTGAGGATATTTTCTTAATGCTTTCAATATAGCATGCGGCTATATGTAACTCGAACGGGCTTAATCTGCCTTTCAGTATAAATTTTTTGGGCGTGAGAGGGGAGAGGTGTGAGGGCAAGCAATTTATATCGTGGATACTTCTAAATTACTTATGTAATAGAAGGTGGTAAACATGGATTTAGAGGTAATAACACTAAATATAAAAAAATTGGAAGAATAATTTATTAAATTATTGTTTTTATGTGGTTATTGGTGATGTTATGAATAATAATAACTTTTTCTTGATGAATTTTACCTAAAAAAATTGATCAGATAATTTTCTTTAAATGTCATGCATACATAAATTTGACAGTTTGAAGGGATCGGTATGTGCATTTTTCACAAGGTTAAAGATCGACCATAAATGTGATAAACGGCAGAGGATCATTGAAAAATGAATGGATTTAAACACTACATGTATGCACGAAAAAAAGTATCGCTGCGGTTCTGCTGACAGGCTGTATTGAGCATTGAATGCAAATGATGTAGTAATTGTCTACAGGCTATAGGACCAGCATGAAGAAGAATGAAATGTAGTTGCCAATTTATAACCTTGGTTGAAAAGCATAGCATTGTTATTCGGAGAAGTGAGGTAAGCCATCCTTCTCTTATTCATTTAAAATGATTCTTACTCAACTGATCTCGACTCATGGGCTGGTTCCAATTAGACGGATAATAACTTCCATCCCCTATCTTTTTCTTACCACATTTCTTGCATTTAATCCCTTCTTTGGAGATTTGATTCAGCATCACTGTTGTCGGTTGAATCAAATCAATGACATAGTTCGTTGGTTCAGGAAAAGCAGAAGAGGCTGCTTTATTGCAAAAGAGAACATTCGGATCAAATGGATTGGATTGCACAAAAGCCATGATACAGCCACAGAGTAATTCACCTGCATGTAATCTGTAACATCCATTCAGGTCATCAGACGAAGATTAATCTGAAATTTAAGCACTAAACGCCATAAATCTATGTATGGGCAGACTTTTTTGAGACATATGTTGATAAACATGCGGCAAGTTACATTGCTTAAAAGTCTATCTAAGTTAACGATCTATTCAATTCTGGATAAGTAATCTGAATATTACGATCCTAAATTACCCGAAGAGTATTAAGATTTCTAAGAATCGTGATTGTTGGTTTATTTGGGAAATTAATCAGTGGATTGAAGCAAAGATGATGGCTCATTAAGGATTGTGGGCTTCGACTACTTAAATTTTAGGTATTTTGAATAAAGCATATTTCAAAAATCTTAATTAATGGATTTAAATTACCATAAAAACCTTCAATATTGGCTTGAATCCATTGTTGTTGAGAGTCAATGCGAGACCAATCAATACCATAACCACAATGAGCAATCAGATGCTCAAAGAAAATCCGTTGTGTACGTCCATTACCTTCACGGAATGGGTGTATGACATTAAGCTCACAATACAAGTCGGCAAGTTGAGGAATCAGTTGTTGTGGTGCTAAGCCTTGAAAGTATTTTTTTTCTTGAAGCGTTTTGAGTAGTTTATTGGTTTCAATTTCAATACGGGAAAAATTACAAAAACGGGTGTCACCTTTGGAAATATCGATTTGTCTTAACTTTCCTGCCCAGTCGTATAAGTCGCCAAAGAGCTGCGCATGAATTGATTTTAAGTATTGTAAGTCGTAAGGTGGTTCAGCATATTCAATTAAGTTACTTGCCAATCCAGACAGTTCTAGTTCAGCTTGTTCTAAAATTTGTTCATCATGAATATTGAGTTTGTTCTTTAGGATATTTGTGCCAGGGTAACAATACAGGCTGTCACCCATTTCCCCATATTTATCCATACATGCACCTGACTAAGTTTCGGGTTGCGAATACTTCTTATATTTTTGCAAGATTTCAGCTTTACTTTGTTGAGTTGTTTGAGCTGTCGTTGTAATGCCTTCAAGCTTTAGGCTGGCTTGATAGTTTTGCGCACGTGTCGCTTGAATATATTTTTTTTTCTGTTCAGTGGTTCTGAGCATTTCGAAACTCCATTGATGCTACACGTGAAGTAAGTATAGCAGAGAATCTTTTTGATCAATGCTGCATACACAGCATTTCAAAATGTAATACAACGGTATTGTTTCATGTAATAACAGAAAACTAAAAAAAAGTGGAAGAATTTTTAAAATTTAGACCACCCATGATAAGTAAACCATATGTATTTGTTGATAATTGTAATTTTGAGAAAATTTAGTTGATAAATTAAATGAATTTTAATATACAAAGATATGCTCATTTTTTATATCGATAAAAATGTTAAAATTTGACTATTTAGTAAAAAATATAGAGATATTTATGGGGCAATTTATCATGCCCTTTTGCTTTGAGCGACAAAATGTTCAATTTAAGATAGTAAAAATTAACTCAGAACTACTGAAAATCAAAAAGATTAAACAGAGCCAGAAAGTAGTAGTACAAGCAAAGTTCAAAATAATCTATGTGAAAATTTGGCAAAAAATATTGCTATTAATGCAAACGGAGCCATGCTTACGTGTACATTCTAATTATGTTGCAATCTTACAGTTGATACATAATCTTGATGATTTTATCGAAAAATCACAGCAACACTTGTGCTTTGAGAGAAAAGCTCAGAAAGAGCTGGATGCTAAATTTTTTGCTAGATTTTTTAAGCTGACAAAGAGTTCAATAAAAGATCAACTTTTACCAAATTGTTCAGATCGTAATGAATTTAACCAATGCAATTTGATAAAAAATTAAGCGAAAGCGAATATGCCAAAGATTGAAACAGAAGAGCAATTCTTAGATTTAGCAGAAAAATTCCAAAAAGATTATTGTTTATTACGCAATCATGTTGTGAATACACAATTTGTCGATCTATCAGATGATTTACGTGAAAAAGCCCATGCTCTATATAAGGAAGCACAACAGATATATGGCTATATATCTAGTTCTAGACAATTAGGTAAATATTATTATCTAGCTTCTTTAAGTTATTTTGCATGCCCGACTACTAGTAATACTCAAGAGCTGTCGTCTGAACGTTATTTGATTCTACAAGCGAGTTTTTTAACATATCGGCAGTATCAAGAATTTGCAAAAATTGATAAAGCTGAGAATAAGCAAAAACATGTTTGTGATCTCTTTCGCTATGTATCACGATATGTTCTGGATTCTAATCATGCTGAATTATTTCAAGAATGCAGTGAGCTACTAAATCGCTATGTCATGTACGAACGTAACTTGAAAAAGGAGGATCGTAATCAACTTTTTAATATTAAAGATTTCAAACAAGTACAAGCCATAGAGTATTTATCGGCTCTATTAATAATTTTTAAAAGACTTGATGATCGTCGTGTTGTTCATCGTCAGCGTAAGTCAAAAAAAAGTAAAGTTTTGCAATGGCCGACGAAAAATGAACTCAAAAAATTTCGTGAAATTAAAACGGGTAAGCAAGTAGATATTGGACATAACGCAAAGATCAGTATTTATGATGCCGCTCTTCACAAAGATGAAGAGGGTGAAGTTGATCTATTAGATCCTGAAATGGAGTTTTATTCAGAAGATGAAAAGTCTAAAAATTTAAATTATATACTCAGCGATAATGCGACGCATCTAATGCGGCATCGCCAGCGCCGTCATGCTCCTTTTGTTACAAATCCACATTATTTGGCGCCAGATATACTGAAGCAAATTGTTTATGTGTTGAGAACCGAGTTATCCGGGCACTGGAGGGATGCTGCAATCGCTGCAGCATGTTTATTGTCACTTTTGACGGGATTATCACCCGTCGCACTGATGGATTTTAACGAGCTTATTCAAGATGGAATTTTGATCCAGAATGGTTCAAGTAGACGTCGCGAATATTTACTCAAATTAAATCTTAAAATTACAGAGCAGAAGATTAAGAGCTTAAATCATGTGCGGTGGAATGAAGTGATGACACATCAACTACATTTACCTTCTGCTTGGTTTGACTATATAGAACAAGCATCGAATCCACTAATTTCATCAACACACATTAATACGAAACTTAAGAATTGGCTTGATAATCGGTTTGTAGGTTCGATCACTGTAGAAAAACTGCAGGCTCAATTATATTTTCATATATATTATGAAACATATAATGAATATCTTGCTCATGTAATTGCTGGGCGGGATAGTCAGCATCACATGCCTGGTATCTATTATGGCGGGCTACCGAAAACTCAACTCAGTAGCACATATCTAGCCTTTTTAGAAAAAGCACTTACACCACATTCCACACATTTTACTGAAGACACGGCTGAACTAAAAATATTGCAACAACAATTCAAAGTGCAATCTGCATTATCTATAGGAAGGATAGGGAGCCAACTGGCACTTGAACCCAATTTTGTGAAAGAGCAATTCCATATTTTACATAGACATTGTCACGAAAACATCCAAGAAGATAAGCACATTATTAATCAACTTAATGCATATGCGTGTTGGATGTGGCATATCAGTTTGTTGAGTTTGGCAAGTCGGCCTAAAAAAAACCTGTTGGGGAATTTGGATGATTATTGTGTTGAGCTCAAGCTTTTATATGTGAATGATAAAAAAAATAGTAAAGCAAGAAAAGATGGTCGTTTTATCCCTTTATCTGATTTTTTCATAAAAACACTGCAAAATTACACTGCCTTTTTAGAACAAATTATTGAAGCGTACGGTTCATTTTTTAGACAAGTCTTTGCAAAGAAGAAGATAACTGTAAATGATCTTTTTGGTAAGGTCATTTTTAGTAAAGATATCTTGCCGATAACTGTCAAAGAATGGCAGAGCAGGAAAATTAAGTTAATCCCTTTATCGAGAAAATGGGTGAATTCATATATGCAAGGAGTCTTTCCAAAGAATATGTATTCGAATTGGTTACGTCATTTTGACATGAACTTTTTGATGCATGAGCAGCAAGAGGGTAAACCAGCATTAGCTTTTCACTTAATTCAGGCCCTGTATGGTCATGACCAACGTGACCGAGAGGCTTTTCATCCGCATTCTTCACTTATCCCGAATGTCTATGTACAGCAAGCCCGCCAGCAATTGCAAGATAATGTCAAATCTTTATCGATTAAACACTTAGAGCGAAAATAGTTGTATGCAAAAAATCAAAGAACTAATAAAACCACAACTAGATGATCTATTTGTTGATATTCATAAAATGGTGAAAAAGTCGCTAGATAGACAGCCTTCTCCACCTGAAGTATTGACGAAAGAAATGCAGCAAAAACTTGATCAGCAGATCGCTGAAAAATGGCATGACATTAAAGATAGTGTTGATTGTTTGAGTCAAAAGTTGAGCCGAGACGAACAATCAAAACTGATGCAATTTACTGAAGATGAATTTAATAAAAGAAGGAAGCAATTCAACCAGAATGTAGATAAAAAATCATACAGAATTAAGCTAAATCCACATACTAAACGGATCGTACTGCCTAGAAAAATTGAGAGTACAGAGTCACGGTTAGAACAGGGGCATCTACATATCCATGTACTTAAGGAATTAAGGCAGTATTGGCAAGATTCATTTGAATATTGGAATGAACCAAAGTACTTATGGGGAAATTTATGCTTAAGTTTTATATATATTTCAGGCTGTGCAGATGAACAGCATTTGATTGCTATTCAGAAGCAATTGCAGGAGGCCATTGAGCTTGGTACAGATCTGAATTGTTTTCGGTTATACCATTCGGACTACAAAAAAATCACTAATCCATTGTTACTACATTATCGTGTTGAAAACTCTCAATATGGCAACGATGTAGAACAGGGAAAGTTGTACCAATGGAAACATGTTTTTTTTAACCCATATGCGCAGTTCATTTTGCAATATTTAAAAAAGTTGAAAGCTACTCAGAAAGAATTTTGTCTGCAACATTCAGTTGAAGATTGTATTTTAGAAAGCTTGAGTAAGATAGGCAGGAAAAAAAGTCTTGGGGATCTGCAATATCAAATTAAACGCCGTGGATTTCGTGCATTTAATGATGTGCAAATGGTACTCGAATTTAATCCAAACCTCAGCATAGATATATTTTTGAGTAATGTGCTTCAGCAAGAGATTAATACTGTTGCTTTAAGGCCATCCGAATTTAGATTGCTGTGGAATAATGATTACAATCAAGTCACAGAACCAGATAATCGCCCTATTCATTTTGAACAAGAGCAGTTACTTCCTGAAGTTCCGACTGTTCAAAGCAAATTACAAACGATTCCGTATGAGTTGATGTTGTTTGGTCAAAAGAAACGTAAAGGTCAAAAAGTTGAGCGTTTAGATAAAAAGAGGAATAAAGAAGAACGCACGCTACGTTTTTGGCAAGAAACTAGAAGGGTGTTAGAGGAGAAGATAGTTGATGCTAATACAGAGGAAAAGTCTTTAATTGATGCTCAACTACGCTTAATTCACTGGTTAATGCATTTAAAAAAACGAGGGCTTCAATTATCAACTATTGAAAGCTACTTAGGATCGTTTGGCAAAGAATTTATATTTGAGATTTGGCTCAATAAATTAGATTTAAAGCAACAATCCATAGATGACTATGAGGATTTATATCGGCAGCTATTGAAATACAGCAGTGAACGTGATGAAAAAGCAGTTCAACGAGATTCGGTGAAAGGAAAAACCTCTCGTAAGATGCACCAAAGCGCAGAATACCGTTTTGGTCGCCTAAAAGATTTTCATCAATTCTGTATAGAGAATTATGATGCTCCAGGGGTATTGGTGCTACAGAATTCAAGTTTTAAGCATTTACAAATTTGCAATGCACGGCTAGTGAGTCCTTTGCTATTTGGCAAATTATTGGAAAAACTAGAAAATTTAAGTCAAGAGCCAACGGCATCAGAGTGGGTCGATCATCTGAGTTGTTTAAAGCTGATGTATTTACTAAGTTATAGAACTGGACTTCGATTAAATGAAGTTCGTTGTCTTAAAATACAAGATATTATTTGCCCAGAGCTACTTTATAAAGAAAAAGAAAATACAGTTTTTAATAATATCACGCTTCATATCCAAGACAATTCATATCGCCGTCTGAAAACGCGAAGTGCGAATCGTCAAATACCATTGAAAATTGCATTGTCAGAACATGAGTTTTTAGTAGTACAACGTTACATACAACATCGTTATGAGCAATATTTGGTTAATCAGCAGGATGATCTACTTTTTAGTGTGAATCATCGTGTATTAACTGATCAATGTATCAGCAAAATTACAGTAGATTTGTTTAGTCAAATATTAGGTATGCATCATGGCTTTAGTTTTCATACATTACGCCACAGTGCTGCTAACTATCTAGCAATAACTTTGCTCGGTTCAAAAGAAATGATCAAGACCTACACAGATTGTCCTTGGGTAAAAGCAAAAAAGATGAGGGATTTATTGTTTGGTATGAAAGCACGTGCTCAAGAAGAGATTATTCAACATAAATGGCAGGTGCTCGCCTCTTGGATGGGGCATAGCAGTATTGAGCAAACGGCTTCAAATTACCTTCATGTTTTGGATTTATTAGCAGTCGATCGAATTTATAATTCGCCGTGTATCATTTCAAAAAAAGTATTAGAACAGTGTTTTAGTCCAGTGAAGTCAAGTACAGACTACATAAACCTAAATCGTTATACTCAGCAGCAGAAATGGTTTAATTCTTATCAGCAAACACAGCCAGTTACGATGGCTGGCCGACAAGAAAAGAAGTTTAGTATAGAGAAGAGTACTCTGACACCTTTTCAACGTTTGATAAGTTTTAGAGAAGGTCGTTTAAGCGAAGATACCCAAGCTCAAGAATGGATGCAACGATGTCAATGGATGAGCACTAAATGGATGGATCGCCAAAAATTTAATTTAAAAACGAATTATGTTTATAGTAAGAATTTAGAAGAGAGTTGGTTTGATGAACTTTACGAAAAGGCTAAAAAACTGACTCGTCCAGATGAAATAATTCCTCTCCTTGATTTTCATTATAAAGATGATAGGCAGCAAGATGCACTGAAAGAAAAGAACATGGTTAAGGCGCTTAAAATATTATTATTATTTGGAAAACTGCGTAAGAATTTTCTACATTTTCAATGCCGAATGAAAGGTGATGAGCAACAAATTGTTAATTTTATTACTGGTATAGAGCCAATGTTAGGAGATCATCTGTATTTAGAAAAACAAAACTACCCAGTTAATTTGGATGCTCCTGAGCGAACCGTTAAATTTAGTTTTCAAAGAGTTGTCGGCTCTAACAAAAAAAATGTTACTCCGCTGGTTATATTTAATTTAATGTTAAAAATGATGCAAAAAGATGAACTCTGGTTGAAATAGCCTAAGCAAACTAAAAGGGGAATTGTTTAAAAATCTCTCTGGTTATAAGTAAACTGTCTTTATGAAAAGCATCATACTAACTTTGATTCATAATAAAGGGAATTTAAAAGCTTTAGCATCACAATTTGGTCACTGGATTTTAGACAATAGTGTAAAGATTAGCACTTTGGTAAATCGATGAGCTAAAGTGTTGTAGTCCAAACTCGATCTGACAATTACCCATTTTTTAGTGTGCCCGTCAGGTTAAATTTGAACTGAATTTTTCTCAGCCCAAATTCATTTCCAATCAAGTTATGTTTCAAGTGGCGTGCGAACACTGCACAATTTAATTCACGGTGCCTAAGACAGGTATCAACTTCGGACCAGCCATTCTAGCTTTGCTAATGATTTCCACCAGCTCATCATAAGTCAGTTCAAACTTATCCTCACTATCAAATACATAGACCATATTCTTGCCTTCATGTTCAGGTGGAGTAGGTGGTACAAATCGTTTCGGGATAAGAATTTGTGCGAGTTGTTCGTCAGTTAATTTAAATAAGTGCATGTTTTTATCCTACTCTTGGTAAGTCAGACCATTTGGTTAAATACGAAGGTGATCTAAGGTTTTGATTCATGTGCCATGTGGCTTCTTTATTGTTGGCAATGCCTAGCGTGACGAGATTCTTCCCAAACCGTTCACTGATGGCTTCGATGGCATCTGAAAGCCTTTCTCGCTCTTGCTTATGTGAATAGTCCGTGAATAGATCGGGCACAAACTTGGATTGATCTGTAATTTCGAGCAGCACGATTCCCGCCTTTTTATACTTAAAGCCTTTCTTAAATATCTGATCGATGCCTTTCATCGCGGCCTTGGTGATGAGCAGTAGATCATCCGTATGCTCATGCATTTGAACGACGATGTAAGGCGAGTAGCGCTCTGTCTTATCAAAGCGACTGGTTTGGATATACACGCCGATCATCTTGCAGATTGAGCCATCTTCCCGCATTCGTTTCACGGCTCTGGCCACATAAAGCCGAACCGAAGCTTTAATGTCATCCATTTCATACACTGGGTTGCCATATGAACGGCTGCTGATGATTTGCTTCTTCGCTACAGTATCATCACTAAGGTCAATACAAGAAAGGCCCTGTAGCTCAAGCACCGTCTTTTCCATCACGATACTAAACTGCTTTTTGATTTCTTTAGGATTGGCATTGATCAGATCCAGCACAGATTGAACACCCATAGTATTGAGCTTCTTACAGTTCTGTCTGCCTACGCCCCAAACCTCAGACACATCAACCTGCGCGAGTAGCGTTTCTGTAGAGCATGGGTCCATATGGGCCAGATTACAGACCCCATTGAAGAACTTGTTTTTCTTGGCGAGATGATTGGCAATCTTGGCTTCGGTTTTAGAGCGACCAATTCCAATACAGCAGGGTAGGCCTAACCAACGCCAAGCCTTAGCCCTCATGTCTTGAGCATATACAGTCAGGTCAAATAGATGCTCGTAAGCTGTGAGCTTCAGAAAGCATTCATCAATGGAATAGACCTCTTGATCTCCTGGTGCAACATAGTCCCCAAGCAGCTCCATAAAGCGCTTGGACATTTCGCCATATAAGGAGAAATTACTGGATAGCACCTGAATGTTATGTTGTTTGATCAGCTCTTTAATTTGGAATACAGGAACACCCATCTTGATGCCTAAGTCTTTCGCTTCCTGGCTTCTGGCCACGGCACAGCCGTCATTGTTGCTGAGCACAATGGTTGGGCGATCATTCAAGGCAGGATTAAACACACGCTCACACGAGACGTAGCAATTATTCACGTCGACTAACGCGAATATTTCATTTTCACTTTGCATGGTTATTCTTCTTTTTATGAGCGGTGATAAATACGCTTTAAATTAAAAGTCACCACACCCCAGATTGATATGGTCTGACTATCATCAGGAATGATGTGATTGTAATTCGAATTTTCAGCCTTCAACCAAAGTTCTGGAAGCGGATAATCTTCATCTCCAAATATTTCTTTGATTTCAGACTTGGACATCTTATTGGTGATCATCAGCCGCTTAATGGTTGAGGCATTGTCATCAATCAGGGCAACCACGATATCGTAATGCTTGGCTTCAATACTGCGATCAATAATGATTGGATCATTAATCTCTAGGCCAGCATCGAGCATGGATTCACTGTCTACATAGGCAATAAAAGTAGAAATAGGGTTGTGAATCAGGAACTCATTCAGATCGAGTGCTTTGTCTTGCTCATCCTTGGTGCTGAAGGCCGGACCTGCAGGAATACGCTCTAAAGAGACGGGAATAGATACTTTGGATTTGGGTAGGACAGCAGTAAGCCCTAATTTTTCAACAAGCTCATTTTGAACAGCGATTTGTTCAAGCACGGTGTTGATGGTAGGACTTGGTTTACCCTCTGGACCCATGAGCTCTTGTAAAGATGACCATGCGTCGTCAGAGAAGTAAATAGGCAACTTCTTAGACATGAGATACTCCTACGCTACGAGGCGTGTTTGGAAGTAGAATTTGTTTAAATAGGATATTACTAACAGCGTTTAAAATTCAAATTTAAAAAGTTGTGGATAAACAAGGATGCTCAGAATAAGACGTTTTGTTTCTGCTCATCGCGTGGAAATGTGACGAATTCATCGGGCATTTGAAAGAAATATTCATGCGCATGTTCATGATCGGCTGTTAGCCAGTCTTTTCTGTACTGTTCTGGAATAACGATGATGGATCGCTTCTCATCCTTCGGTGCATGGAATTGTTTCATAAAAGGGTGATGGTCCGAATTGATGGTCAACATTGAAAAGGAACGTACCTTATTGCCATTAATCACTGCATCATCATAGATCCCTGCAACAGTAAAAGGCTGATCATCTTTACGCTTGATGGTGTACCAGTGTGGCTTGCCATTGATGTATTTCGGCTCATAAAATTCTTGTACTGGGACTAGGCAGAACTTGCTGTACTTCCAAGCATGTCGAAAGCTAGGCTTATCTGCTACAGACTCAGTTCTGGCGTTATAAGTATGACTGCTGAACTTCAATTCTTTCGCCCAGCTCGGTAGTAATCCAAACTTTGCAATATCAAGCTCTGATATGTGCTGAATTAGCAGGAGACTTTCACTTGGGATATGCTAGGCAGCTAACCGATAAAAGTTCTCTGCTATTTGATTTGGCGTTTTAAAATCCAAACTCTTTTGAATTCTTCGCTGATTATAAAATAACACAATGTATTCTGTAATATCTGCTTTAGCTTCATCTCTGGTTTTATAGTTGCAATGATGCACTAATTCATTCTTGAGTATGCCCCAGAAACTTTCAATCGGTGCATTATCGTAACAGTCCCCACGTTTGCTCATTGAACCTTGAAAATCACATTTTTCCAGTATCTTTCGATATTCATGGCTGCAATATTGGCTGCCTCTGTCCGAATGAATAATTAAGCCTTTCGTTGGTTTTTGATTACGAATCGCCATAGTCAGTGCATTGCAAACAAGTTGTGCGGTCATACGCTCATTTAAGCTATAGCCAACCACTTGTTTCGTGTACAGGTCTTTTACTGCTGCCAAGTATAACCAACCTTCAGCAGTCCAAATGTATGTAATATCGCTTGACCATGCAAGATTGGGCTTAGTCATTGAAAACTGTTGCTCTAGTAAATTTGCGTAGATCGCTCGATTATGATCACTCTTCGTAGTTCTTTTGAAACGCTTATGACGCTTACAATACAGCTGGTTGAGCTTTTTTATTTGACGTACAGCATACGTACTGATTTTGATACCTTGCGCTTGTAAATGCTTAGTTAATCGAATATAGCCATAGCTTTGTTTAGTTTCCTCATGAGCTATTTTGACCAAAATTGTCTGTTGATTTCGCTGAACCAATCTTTTATTCATGCCTCGTTTTAGCCAATCATAAAATCGTGACACTGAAACGTGAAGTAATCTAGCCATAAAGCTAATCGGGAATAAATATCTTTGCTGTTTCATATAGGCGTACCTTACTGACTTTCTTTCGCAAAGTACGCTGCTGCCTTTTTTAGAAATTCACGTTCCATTTCAGCTGTTTTGAGCTGTTGTTTGAGCTTTTTATTTTCTTCGAGTAAGGCATTTAGATCAGGTGAATATTGTTTAGTGCCTGCTAAGGTGCCAGTCTTTGCTTTATTATTCCAATTTGAAAGAGTTTGCATTGAAATGCCAAGTTGTCTGGCTGTTTCCGATACATTGCCTTGATTGGCTTCAATCAATTTTATTGCTTCAACTTTAAATTCTGCGGTGTAAGTCTTCTGTTTCTTGCTCATGGTAAACTCCTGATGAGTGTCTATAGTTTACCAAGTTAAAACCTCCTGTTTTCTCAGCACACATCAGGAGACTACCTGTCAGAATTAACAGGTATGGTTA